>NZ_JAYSCO010000010.1:0-119536 GCF_041914865.1 Pseudoduganella sp.
GGCGGCCCGCCGCTGGTGAAGGCGGCCACCGGCGAGGTGGTGTCGGCGGAAGACCTGGGCGGCGGCGATGTACACACCCGCCTGTCCGGCGTGGCCGACCACCTGGCCAAGGATGATATGCATGCGCTGTCGATGGCGCGCACCATCGTCTCCAACCTGAACCGCCAGAAGCCGCAACAGGGCGTGCTGCGCGAAGCGGTGGAGCCGAAATACGCGCCGGAAGAACTGTACGGCGTGATCCCGGTCGACACCCGCAAGCCTTTCGACATCCGCGAAGTGATCGCGCGCATCGTTGACGGCTCGGAGTTCGATGAATTCAAGGCGCGCTACGGCACCACCCTGGTGTGCGGCTTTGCCCACATCTTCGGCATGAAGGTCGGCATCATCGCCAACAACGGCATCCTGTTCTCCGAATCCGCGCTGAAAGGCACGCACTTCATCGAACTGTGCTGCCAGCGCAAGATCCCGTTGGTGTTCCTGCAGAACATCACCGGCTTCATGGTCGGCCGCAAGTACGAAAACGAGGGCATCGCCCGCAACGGCGCCAAGATGGTGACCGCCGTCGCCACCGCCGCCGTACCGAAATTCACCGTGATCATCGGCGGCTCCTTCGGCGCCGGCAACTACGGCATGTGCGGCCGCGCCTACTCGCCGCGCATGCTTTGGATGTGGCCTAACGCGCGCATCTCCGTGATGGGCGGCGAACAGGCGGCCGGCGTGCTGGCCACCGTCAAGCGCGACGGCATCGAAGCCAAGGGCGGCACCTGGAGCGCGGAGGAGGAAGCGGCCTTCAAGCAGCCGATCAAGGAACAGTACGAAGTGCAGGGCCACCCTTACTACGCCTCCGCGCGCCTGTGGGACGACGGCGTGATCGATCCGGCCGACACCCGCATGGTGCTGGGCCTGGGCCTGTCCGCAGCGCTGAACCAGGAAATCCCGGACACCAAGTTCGGTGTATTCCGCATGTAAGGAGATGGCGATGACCTACGAAACCCTGACCGTCGAGATCAACGACAAAGTCGCCACCGTCACCCTCAACCGTCCGGACGTGCGCAATGCCTTCAACGAGCATTCGATCAACGACCTGACGCGCGCCTTCTCGGAACTGGGCCGCAATGAGCTGGTGCGCGCGATCGTCCTGGCAGGTAACGGCCCGGCCTTCTGCGCCGGCGGTGACCTGAACTGGATGAAGAAGATGGCCCATTACACCCACGAGGAGAATGAGGCCGACGCCATGCAGCTGGCGCAGATGCTGCGCACCATCTATGTCTGCCCGAAACCGGTGGTCGCGCGTGTGCACGGCGACTGCTACGCGGGCGGCATGGGCCTGGTTTCCGCCTGCGATATCGTGATCGCCGTGCCGGAAGCGAATTTCTGCCTGAGCGAAGTGAAACTGGGCCTGATCCCCGCCACCATTTCGCCGTATGTCATCAAGGCGATGGGAGAGCAGGCGTCGCGCCGCTACTTCCTCACCGCCGAACGCTTCAGCGCCGTCGAAGGCCACCGCATTGGCCTGGTCCACGAACTGGTGGCCGCCGACGCGCTGGATGCCAAAGTCGCCGAGGTGCTGAAAGCCCTCGTCACCAACAGCCCGAACGCGGTCAAGGAAGCGAAAGTGCTGGTGCGCGATATCGCCGGCAAGCCGGTGAACGACGCACTGCTGCAGGATACGGCGGAACGCATCGCCCATATCCGCGCTTCCGAGCAGGGCCGCGAAGGCGTGACCTCCTTCCTGGAGAAGCGCAAGCCGGGCTGGCTGAATTAACGGAGCAGTTTTTGGAAGTGAATCAACAAAACGACTGGGTAGCGCGCAGCCTGCGGAGCGTCTGGCATCCGTGCACCCAGATGCAGCACCACGAAACCGTGCCGCTGATCCCGGTCAGCCATGGCCGCGGCGTGTGGCTGTACGACCACCAAGGCAAGCGCTACCTGGACGCGATCAGCTCCTGGTGGGTGAACCTGTTCGGCCATGCCAACCCGCGCATCAACGCGGCGTTGCGCGAACAGCTGGACCTGCTGGAGCATGCCATGCTGGCCGGCTTCACCCACGAGCCGGTGATCCAGCTCAGCGAACGTCTGGCGGCGCTGACCCAGCACCAGCTGGGGCATGCCTTCTACGCGTCGGACGGCGCGTCGGCGGTCGAAATCGCGTTGAAGATGAGCTTCCATTCCTGGCGCAACATGGGCCAGGGCGACAAGCAGGAATTCGTCTGCCTGAAAGGCAGCTACCACGGCGAGACCATCGGCGCCCTGGCGGTGACCGATGTGGCGCTGTTCAAGGATGCCTACGGCCCGCTGCTGCGCGCGACGCAGACCGTGATGTCGCCGGATGCGCGCCAGGCCGCCGAGGGCGAAACGCCGCAAGACGTGGCGCGCCGCGCCGCAGCCGACGTCGAGCGCCTGTTCGTGGAACGCGCCGGCAAGATCGCCGCCATCATCATCGAGCCGCTGGTGCAATGCGCCACCGGCATGGCGATGCACGATCCGCTTTACCTGAAGCTGGTGCGCGAGCTGTGCGACAAGCACGGCGTGCACCTGATCCTGGACGAAATCGCAGTCGGCTGCGGCCGCACCGGCACCTTCTTCGCCTGCGAGCAGGCCGGCGTCTGGCCGGACTTCCTGTGCCTGTCGAAGGGCATCAGCGGCGGCTACCTGCCGCTCTCCATCGTGCTGTCGCGCGACGAGATCTACCAGGCCTTTTACGACGCCGATGTGACGCGCGGCTTCCTGCACTCGCATTCGTATACCGGCAACCCGCTGGCCTGCCGCGCCGCGCTGGCCACGCTGGACATCTTCGCCGAAGACCAGGTGCTGGAAGCGAACAAGGCACGCGCGCGCAAGCTGACCGAAGCCCTGGCGCCGCTGGCGCAGCACGAGCGCACGACGAACTTCCGCAACCGCGGCATGATCTGGGCGTTTGATGCGGTGGACGCCGCACCCGGCTTCTCGCGCCGCTTCTTCACCGAGGGCACCAGGCAGGAACTGCTGCTGCGCCCGATCGGCAATACCGTGTACCTGATGCCGCCTTACATCCTCTCCGACGAGGAAATCGAAGGCCTGGCCGCGCGCACGCTGTCGGTATTTGAAAAGACGGTGGACTGATGGAACTGCTGGCAAAACTCGAACAGCAGCTGCAAGGCCTGCACGACAAGAACCTGATCCGCAAACGACGCTCGGTGGAAACCGCCTGCGCGCCGCGCGTGACGGTCGACGGCCGCGAGCTGCTGGCGTTCTGCAGCAACGACTACCTTGGCCTGGCCGCCCACCCGCGCCTGGCCGAAGCCATGCAGCAGGGCGTGCAGATGTACGGCACCGGCAGCGGCGCCTCGCACCTGATCAGCGGCCATAGCCGCGCACACACCCTGCTCGAGCAGCGCCTGGCCGGGTTCCTGGCGCCACACCTGGTGGAAGCGCAGGCCCTGTACTTCTGCACCGGTTATATGGCCAACCTGGCCGTGCTGACCGGCCTGGCCGTCGGCGACAAGGACACGGAGATCTTCAGCGAAGCGCTGAACCACGCCTCGCTGATCGACGGCGGCCGCCTGGCGCGCACCAAGCTGTCGGTCTACCCGCACGCCGACGTCGCTGCGCTGGGTGACATGCTGGCGGCCAGCAGCGCCAGCACCAAGATCGTGGTCACCGACTCCGTGTTCAGCATGGACGGCGACCTGGCCCCGCTGCCGGCGCTGCTGGCCCTGTGCGAACAGCACAATGCCTGGCTGGTGGTGGACGACGCGCACGGCTTCGGCACCCTGGGCGCTGAAGGCCGCGGCGCACTCGAACATTTCGGCATGCGCTCGCCCAACCTGGTCTATGTCGGCACGCTGGGCAAGGCCGCCGGCGTCGGCGGCGCCTTCGTGGCGGCGCACCGCACCGTGGTGGAAACGCTGGTGCAGCGCGCCCGCCCCTACATCTTCACCACCGCCGCGCCGCCCGCGCTGGCGCACGCGCTGCAGGCCAGCCTGGATATCATCTCCGGCGACGAAGGCCGCGCGCGCCGGGCCCACCTGCAGGCCCTGGTGGCACAGTTACACGACAGCCTGCGCCTGAAGCGCTGGCAGTTGCTGCCGTCGCAGACGGCGATCCAGCCCATCGTCATTGGCGAAAATGACGAAACCATGCGGCTCTCCGCCGCGCTGTACGAGCAGGGCATCTGGGTCGGGGGCATCCGCCCGCCGACCGTGCCGGCCGGCAGCGCGCGCCTGCGCATCACCCTGTCCGCCGCCCACACGGCGGACGATGTGCGCCGCCTGGCCGATGCTATCAACGAACTGGAAAGGACCTGATATGGCACTCGAAGACCCTGTCATCGCTCCTGAACCCCAAGCCGCCGCTGCCGCTGATGGCGTGCCGCTGCGCTTCTCCTGCTTTGTGGCGGGAACCGACACCGAAATCGGCAAGACCCTGACGTCTTCCGCCATGCTGTACGCACTGGTGCGCAACGGAGCGCGCGCCTGCGGCATGAAGCCCATCGCCGCCGGGGCGGTGGTGCGCGACGGCGCCTTGCACAACGACGACGCCGACCAGCTGATCGAAGCGAGCAATGTGCACCTGCCGCAGTCGCTGACCACGCCCTTCATGCTGAAAGAGCCGGCCGCGCCGCATATCGCCGCCGCGCTGGAAGGCGTGGCGATCGACCCGGTGCCGATCCTGGCCGCCTACCTGGAAATCGCCGCCCTGACCGACGCCACCGTGGTGGAAGGTGTGGGCGGCTTCCGCGTGCCGCTGACCGACAACTACGACACCGCCGACCTGGCGCAGCAGCTCGGCCTGCCGGTGGTGCTGGTGGTGGGCCTGCGCCTGGGCTGCATCAGCCACGCGCTGCTGACCGTGGAAGCGATCCAGGCGCGCGGCCTGAAGCTGGTGGGCTGGGTCGCCAACACGCTGGAATTTGAAATGAACTTCGCCGACGAGAATATCGAGGCGCTGGCAGCGCGCATTCCCGCGCCGCTGCTCGGCCGCATTCCGCGCCTGGCCAAGCCGACGGCCGCCGCTGCCGCCGAATACCTGGACTTCACGTCCCTGCCGAACTGGCCGGGCCGCCGCAACACGTAAGAGAGGAATCACAATGTCCCTGCAAGAACCGAAAACCGTCCAACTGCACCGTCCAACCGCAGCGATCAAGCTGCCGGAAGCCGCTACCTGGCCGCTGGAAGACGTGATGGCGCTGTACGAGCTGCCATTCAACGAGTTGATGTTCCGCGCACAGGAAGCCCACCGTGCACACTGGCCGGACGGCGACGTCGAGCTGGCGACCCTGCTCTCGATCAAGACCGGCGGCTGCGAAGAAGACTGCGGCTACTGCCCGCAGGCGGCGCGCTACGACACCGGCGTGGAAGCCAAGAAGATCCTCGACCTGGACACCGTGCTGGACGCGGCCAAGCAGGCCAAGGACAACGGCGCCACCCGCTTCTGCATGGGCGCCGCCTGGCGCAGCCCGAAAGAGCGCGACATGGAGAAAGTCGAAACCATGGTGCGCGAAGTGAAGGCCATGGGCCTGGAAACCTGCGCCACCCTGGGCATGCTGGAAGCGGCGCAGGCGCAACGCCTGAAGGACGCGGGCCTGGACTACTACAACCACAACCTGGACACCTCGCCCGACTTCTACGGCGACGTGATCTCCACCCGCCAGTACCAGGACCGCCTGGACACCCTGGGCCACGTGCGCAACGCCGGCCTGAAGGTCTGCTGCGGCGGCATCGTGGGCATGGGCGAATCGCGCGAACAGCGCGCCGGCCTGATCGCCCAGCTGGCCAACCTGAACCCGTACCCTGAGTCGGTGCCGGTCAACCACCTGGTGCAGGTGGAAGGCACCCCGCTGCACGGCCTGGACAAGCTGGACCCGCTGGAATTCGTGCGCACCATCGCCGTGGCCCGCATCACCATGCCGAAAGCGCGCGTGCGCCTGTCGGCCGGCCGCCGCGAGCTGGGCGAAGCGGTGCAGGCGATGTGCTTCATGGCCGGCGCCAACTCGATCTTCTACGGCGACAAGCTGCTGACCACCGATAACCCGGAAGCGAACGACGACCGCGCGCTGCTGGCGAAACTGGGCCTGCCGACGCGCGGCGCGGTGCTGGACTCGGTGCAGAAGGAAGCCTGCGGCTGCTAAGAACACATCCCAAAAAGAATAGAGAGAGACAATGTTCAAGAAAATCCTGATTGCCAACCGTGGCGAGATCGCCTGCCGCGTCGCCGCTACCGCGCGCCGCATGGGCATCAAGACCGTGGCCGTGTATTCGGATGCGGACGCCAACGCCAAGCACGTCGCCGTATGCGACGAAGCGGTGAACATCGGCCCGGCCGCCGCCAAGGAATCCTACCTGTGCGGCGACAAGCTGATCGCGGTGGCGCTGGCCACCGGTGCGGAAGCGATCCACCCCGGCTACGGCTTCCTGTCCGAGAACGCCGAGTTCGCGGACGCCTGCGCCGAAGTGGGCCTGGCCTTCATCGGCCCGCCGGCTTCCGCCATGCGCGCCATGGGCTCCAAATCGGCCGCCAAGCAGCTGATGGAGAAAGCCAACGTGCCGCTGGTGCCGGGCTACCACGGTGACAACCAGGATGCAGGCTTCCTGCAGGAACAAGCAGACCGCATCGGCTACCCGGTGCTGCTGAAGGCTTCCGCCGGCGGCGGCGGCAAGGGCATGCGTGTGGTGGAGAGCGCCGAAGCATTCAAGGACGCGCTGGCCTCCTGCAAGCGCGAAGCGATCAGCTCCTTCGGCGACGACAAGGTGCTGGCGGAGAAATACCTGCTGCGCCCGCGCCATATCGAGATCCAGGTGTTCGCCGACACGCTTGGCAACTGCATCTACCTGTTCGAGCGCGATTGCTCGGTGCAGCGCCGCCACCAGAAGGTGCTGGAAGAAGCCCCGGCGCCGGGCATGAGCGATGAGCGCCGCAAAGCGATGGGCGAAGCCGCCGTGGCAGCCGCGAAAGCGGTTGGCTACGTGGGCGCCGGCACGGTGGAGTTCATCGCCAACCAGGACGGCAGCTTCTACTTCATGGAGATGAACACCCGCCTGCAGGTGGAGCACCCGGTGACCGAAATGATCACCGGCACCGACCTGGTCGAATGGCAGATCCGCGTCGCCGCCGGCGAAGCGCTGCCCAAGCAGCAATCCGAATTGACCATCAACGGCCACGCCATCGAAGCGCGTATCTACGCCGAAAATCCGGAGAAGGGCTTCCTGCCGTCGATCGGCACGCTGCGCCACCTGGAGACCCCGGCCGCCGTCAACTTCGAACTGGGCGGCGTGCCCGGCTTCCCGGCCGCCGTGCGCATCGACTCCGGCGTGCGCGCCGGCGACGCCATTTCGCCGTTCTACGACCCGATGATCGCCAAGCTGATCGTGTGGGGCGCGGACCGCAAGCAGGCGCTGGCGCGCATGGCGCAAGCCCTGTCGCAATACCAGATCGTGGGCCTGGCGACCAATATCGCCTTCCTCAAGCGCCTGGTGGAAGGCGACGCCTTCGCCGGCGCCGACCTCGATACCGGCCTGATCGAACGCAACCACGACGCGCTGTTCCCGCCGCCGCGCTCCATCCCGGTGGCCGCCGTGGCGCTGGCCGCCGTGGCCCTGATCGAGGAAGAGAAAGACAAATCGGCCGCCCAATCCGGCGCCAACAAGGGCGACCCATGGGGCCAGGCGCTGGGCTGGCGCATGAATTTCCACTACGCGCGCAAGCTGGCCTTCAGCGATGAAAACGGCAAGCAGTACGCGCCGATGCTGACCTACCTGCCGCACGGCTGGCACTTCGAGATCAAAGGCCTGGAAGTGGACCTGTCGCTGTTCAAGCAGGATGGCGTGGACCTGAGCATCAAGCTGGGCGAAACCTCGGTGCACGGCACCGTGCGCCGCGACGGCGACGCATTCCACGTCTTCACCGGCGGCGGCCACTATGTACTGGACTACAACGACCCGATGGCGCATGCCGGCGAGTCGGAAGCCGAAGGCGGGCGCCTGACCGCGCCGATGCCGGGCAAGGTGGTCGCCGTGCTGGCCGCGAAAGGCGCCGAAGTGAAGAAGGGCGATGCCCTGGTCATCATGGAAGCGATGAAGATGGAGCACACCATCTCCGCCCCGCACGACGGCGTGGTGGAAGAGATCCTGTACGCCGTGGGCGACCAGGTGGCAGACGGCGCGCCGCTGCTGGCCTTCAAGACCGCCGCCTGAGGAGGGCGCATGCGCATCCTGCTGTACCGCGCGGACGGCAATACCGCGCCCTGGATCAAGGATTTCGCCGACTTCCTGCCGGAAGCCGAAGTAGTGGTATGGCGCCCCGGCGTTGAACTGGCGCCGTGCGACTACGCCGTGCTGTGGACGCCGCCGCAAGACATGCTGGCCGACCTGGCCAGGGTCAAGGCGATCTTCCTCACTGGCGCCGGCGCCGACGCCATCATGAAGTATGCCCAGGCGATACCGCCGCACATCCCCATCGTGCGCCTGAACGACGCCGGCATGGGCATGCAGATGGCGGAGTACGTCACCTACGCCGTGCTGCGCTACTTCCGCCGCATGGACGAATACGAAGCGCAAGCGCGGGCCGGCGCCTGGCTGCAGCTGGAAGCGCGCGACAAAAGCGATTTTTCGGTCGGCGTGATGGGCGTGGGCGCGCTCGGCTCGCACGTGGTCGAAGCGCTGCGCCCGTTCGGCTTCCCGCTGCGCGCCTGGAGCCGCACGCCGAAATCGCTGCCGGGCGTGGAATGCTTCCACGGCACGGAAGGGCTGGACGGCTTCCTCGGCTCGTCGCGCGTGGTGGTGTGCATGCTGCCGCTGACGGAAGAGACCAGCAATATCCTCAACCGCGCGAACATGCAAAAGCTGCCGCAGGGCGCCTACATCATCAACGTCGGGCGCGGCGCGCACATCGCCGAACCGGACCTGCTGCCGCTGATTAAGTCCGGCCATATCGCCGGCGCCACGCTGGACGTGTTCCGCAACGAACCGCTGCCGGCGCAGCACCCGTTCTGGCAGGAGCCGCGCATCACCATCACGCCGCACATTTCCGCGCTGACGCTGCGCCGCGAGAGCGTGGAGCAGATCGCCGCCAAGATGCGCCAGCACATGCGCGGCGAGGCGGTCGCCGACACCATCAACCGAGACAAGGGATACTGAAATGAGTTTGCCAAAGAAGGTCAAGATTGTCGAAGTAGGCCCGCGCGACGGCCTGCAGAATGAAAAGGGCGAGGTGCCGGCCGAAGTGAAGATCGAGCTGGTGAACCGCCTGACCGATGCCGGCTTCCCGAATATCGAAGCCGCTTCCTTCGTATCGCCGAAGTGGGTGCCGCAGATGGCCACCTCGAAAGACGTCATGGCCGGCATCGTCCGCAAGCCGGGCGTGATCTACTCCGCGCTAACGCCGAACATGCAAGGCTTCGAAGCCGCGCTGGCCGCCGGCGCCAACGAAGTGGTGATCTTCGGCGCCGCCTCCGAAGCGTTCTCGCAAAAGAACATCAACTGCTCCATCGCCGAATCGATCGAACGCTTCGTGCCGGTCGCCAAAGCCGCCAAGGACGCCGGCCTGCGCCTGCGCGCCTCGGTCAGCACCGCCTTCGGCTGCCCGTACCAGGGCGAGGTGCCGCTCGATTCCGTGGCTTATGTGGTGGGCCGCATGCGCGACCTCGGCTGCGACGAGATCGATATCGCCGACACCATCGGCGTCTCGACCCCGCGCAAGACGCAGGCGGTGATGGAACGCGCCATCAAGGAATTCCGCGCAAACGGCCTGGCCGGCCACTTCCACGACACCTACGGCCAGGCGCTGGCGAATATCTACGCCTCGATGGAGGTGGGGATCGAGATTTTCCACTCCTCCGTATCCGGCCTGGGCGGCTGCCCGTACGCCAAGGGCGCGACCGGCAATGTCGCCACGGAAGACGTGATCTACATGATGAATGGCCTGGGCATTGAAACCGGCGTGGACCTGGACAAGGTGGTCGACGCCGGCCAGTTCATCTCCAGCTTCCTCGGCCGCAAGGCCGCCAGCCGCGCCGGCAATGCGATTGCCGCCAAGCGCGCCGGCTGATTAATGCTCGTCCGAGCGGCCGCGTAGCTGGAATACTGCCAGCAGCGCGGCCGCAGCACGCTGCAGCGATTGCCAGTTCGGCGTCGCGAACAACACCTCCAGCGGCGGCAAGGGATGCGGCGCACCGTCCGCAATGCCACGCCACACCGCAGCAAACTGCGCGATGCCGTTGCGCTCCTCCGCCGAAAAGACCGGCTCCACGAACTGCTGCTTCCAATCCGGCGTCACCCAATCCTCCCACTGGTTCAGCACCTCGTCCGGCGCCGACATGGCCGGCGCCGCATCCTGCAACTGGCGCTGGGCCGCAAAGGAGCTGGCCAGCTCCAGGTATTCGATGATGCGGTTGCGCACGCGGCGCAGGCCGATTGGCTGCTCCGGCACGGACGCGCGCGCGGTGCGCAGCCAATAATACAGATCGTAGGTCGTGCTGCCTGCGGCTTGCGCCTCGTCCGGGATGTCGGCCCTCTGCTGCCACAACGGGAACCAATGCGGGTCGCGCAGGTACTGGCTGGCGGCCGCCGCGCCAAACTGCACGAAGGCGACTTGCGCCTCCGCCAGGCTGCGCTGGTTGGCGCCAGTGTTGGAGAAGGGGTGGTAAAGCTGTGAAGAATCATCCTCCCAGCGGCAAACCGGGCAGATCTCGAAAGAGCCAGGGGCGCTGGCGAAGGTTGCGTATCCGCAGCAAGGGCAGGTGTACATGGCGCAGATCTTAAAGCAGAAAAAAAAAGACCTGCACGAATGCAGGTCTTTTTCTTGAAACTTGGTCGGAGTACAAGGATTCGAACCTTGGACCCTCTGCTCCCAAAGCAGATGCGCTACCGGGCTGCGCTACACTCCGAAGAAGCAAGATAATACAAGCTGGGCCGGGGGCCGTCAACCCCCAATTTGAAAGTAGGAGCATTTGCATGCCTTACCGAACGTCGCGCTGGCGCATAGCATTCGGCATTGTTATCTCTTTACTACTGCACCTGACGGCGCTGGTTTGGCTGCGCCTGCCCGAGCCGAAGATGGGGCCGGACCCACGCAGCTGGCTATCGCAAGTCCAGGTCAGGATCGTCGCCCCCGCGCCACCGCCGCCGCGAGCGGAACCGGAGCCGGAGCCGGAAGCAGACAAGGCAAGCGGCCCGGCGCGCGTTGCCGCCGAAGTCCGCCGCCGGCCGAAGGAACGCCAGCGGCCAGCCCAAGCCAGCACGCCGGCGGCCAAGGAAGGAATGCTGGTCCTGCAGCCAGCCGAGCCGGGCGCTGGCAACGGCAAGCGCTTCGACCGCGAAGCCGCCAAAGCCGCCGCCCGCGACATTGCCGCCGAGCTCGATACCGGCCCGATCAAAACCCGCGAAACCCGCGACGAAAAGCTAGCGCGCCAAATCCAGGAAGCCGCCCGTCCCAACTGCAAAGACGGCATCCCCGGCGGCCTGCTCGCCCCCCTTGTCCTGCTGATGGACAAAAAAGACAGCGGCTGCAAATGGTAATGTCCACTTCGGGGTCAGGAAGAAATGTGGACATTCCTAAAGGAAATGTCCACATTTCTTCCTGACCCCAAAGTGGACATTACTGCTTGAGCTCGAGGGCGCGGTCGTACAGGGCGTTCTTTTTCTTGCCGGTGATCTGGGCGGCGAGGGTGGCGGCTTGTTTGACTGGCAACTCGGCCAGGAGGATCTGCAGGATGCGGTCGGCTTCGGCGTCCTGGCCTTCTTCGGCTGCGGGGGCGCCTTCGACCAGCACTACAAACTCGCCTTTCTCGTGGTTGGCGTCGGATTTGAGCCAGCCGACCGCTTCGCCCAGCGGGCAGCGGTGGATCTGTTCGAACAGTTTGGTCACTTCGCGGGCGAAGACAACCTGGCGCTCGGCGCCGAAAACGTCGGCCAGGGCCTGGGCGCATTCGATAATGCGGTGCGGGGCTTCGTAGAACACGAGGGTGGCTTGCGCGCTGGCCAGCCCTTGCAGTGCGGCTTCGCGCTGCTTGGCTTTCGATGGCAAAAAGCCAACAAAATGAAACTGGTCGTTCACCAGGCCACTAGCCGACAGGGCGGCGACCGCGGCTGAGGCGCCGGGCAGCGGGATCACGCGCAGGCCGGCGGCGCGTACGGCATCCACAATGCGGGCGCCGGGGTCGGACACGGCGGGAGTGCCGGCGTCGGACACCAGGGCGATGCGTTCGCCGGCCTGCAGGCGTGCGATCAGCCCTGCGGCCGCTTCGCGTTCGTTGTGCATGTGGGCGGCGACCAGCGGCTTGTGCAGGCCGAAGCGGTTCATCAGCTGGGCCGTGTTGCGCGTGTCTTCGCAGGCCACGGCGTCGACCAGGGACAGCACATGCAGGGCGCGCAGGCTAATGTCGGTTACATTGCCAATTGGCGTAGCCACCACGTATAAAGATGCCGTAGGATAGGTCTGGTGGACGGTCTCGCCGAGGATGGGCAAGCCGGCGAGCGGGCTGGAATCTTGTGCTGTCATTGGGGGTAGGATGCTGCCAAATAAAATCAACAATCTGTTGCTCTGCGTTGCGGCCATGCTGGCCAGCGCCTGCAGCGCGCCATGCGGCACGCCGGGCCGATTGTGCGCGCCAATCACGTCGGTGACAAGTGCGGCGCCTGTTGCGCCGCCGGTGCCGGCGCCGAAACCTGCGGCGCCGGCGCCCGCGCCGGAACCGGAGGCGGTGGTGGAAACCTTCGCCGTGCCGCCGCCGGATGCGCCGCGCCCGTCCGGCATCATGCAGGTGGTGCCGCAGCCTGCCGGGGAGGCGGGCGGCAAGCCGCCTTACCGTATCGCGCTGCTGCTGCCGCTGCGCTCCGAGGCCCTGGGCCGGGCAGCCGATGCGCTGCGCGCCGGCTTCATGGCGGGCCTGGAGCGCGACAGCAAGGGCTTTGAAGTCAACCTGGTGGAAACCGGCGACCAGCCGCAGGAAGTGCTGGCGGCCTACGTGGCGGCGCAGCAGCAGAACGATATGGTGGTGGGTCCGCTGGCCCGCTCCGCCGTCAGCGCGATCGCGGGCAGCCAGCAGGTGGACAAGCCGACCATCGCCCTCAACCATCCCGAACTGCGCGGCGAAACCCGCCTGCCGCCGCAACTGCTGGTGATCGGCCTGTCGATCGAGGAAGAGGCGCGCCAGGTGGCCGAGTGGGCGGCGCGCGAGCACCCGTCGGCGCGGGCGCTGGTCGTTTCCGGCAATTCGGCCTGGCAGAAGCGCATCGCCGGGGCCATTGCCGCGCATTGGCAGCGCCTCGGCCTCAACGCGCGCAGCCAGGAACTGTCGCCGCTGAACGGCTACCTGCAGGATGCGGAGCTGGTGGCCCTGCGCGCCCGCCTGCAGGCCGAACCGGCCGGCGTGCTGTTCGCTGCGCTCGACCCGGACCAGGCGCGCCAGCTGCGCACGGCCCTGGCCACGCCGCCGCTGAACGAGATTCCGGTGTACGGCACGTCCTCGCTCAACCCCGGCCGCAGCACCATCCTGCCTGGCCCGGAAATGGACGGGGTGCGCCTGCTCGACCTGCCCTGGCTGGTGCAGCGCGACCACCCGGCGGTGATGGTCTACCCGCAACCGGTGCCGCGCGACGAGGCGCGCCTGGGGGCGGACATGGAGCGCATCTATGCCCTGGGCATCGACGCCTTCCGCATCGCCCGTGAAATCGCACGCCAGCCGCAGCGCCGCTTCCAGCTGGATGGGGTGACGGGCCAGCTGACCGTCGATTTCGGCCAGGGCCAGCCCTGGTTCGAGCGCATCGAAGTGCCGGCTGAGTACCGCAACGGCGTGCCGACGCCAGTGCGCTGATGACCCGCACCGAGCTGCAGGAAATCGGCCATAGCGGCGAAGAGCGCGCGCTGGCCTACCTGCAGCGGCAGGGCCTGACCCTGGTCGAGCGCAATTTCCTGTGCAAGGTGGGGGAGCTGGACCTGGTCATGCGCGAGGGCGACACCCTGGTGTTTGTCGAAGTCCGCGAGCGCAGCAACCCACGGTACGGCGGCGCGGCGGCCAGCATCACGCCCGCCAAGCGGCGCCGCATCGTGCGCGCCGCCCAGTTTTACCTGCTGCGTTGCAAACCGTTGCCACCATGTCGAATTGACATTGTCGCCATCGACAGCGGGCGCATAAACTGGCTGCGCAACGCCATCATTGATCAAATGTAAGCATTTTTAACAGCGCTTGTGAGGCCCGGCAGGCCGCTGCACTATAATTACGCACACTATGACTAATCAACGCATCCTCTCGCACTTCCACGAAAGTGCCGAAATCAAGATCCAGTCCGCAACCGTCCTGGCGCAGCCTATCGCGCAGGCGGTCGAACTGATGTTCTCCGCCCTCTCGAACGGCAACAAGATCCTGGCCTGCGGCAACGGCGGCTCGGCGGCAGACGCCCAGCACTTTGCGGCGGAACTGGTGGGCCGTTTCGAGCGTGAACGCTTCCCGCTGCCGGCGATTTCGCTGTCGGTCGATACTTCGATCCTGACCGCTGTGGCCAACGACTACAGCTACCGCGAGATCTTCTCCAAGCAGGTGCAGGCATACGGCCAGGCGGGCGACATCCTGCTGGCGATTTCCACTTCCGGCAATTCGGCCAACGTCATGGCGGCCATCGAAGCGGCGCTGGAGCGTGAGATGCGTGTCGTGGCGCTGACCGGCAAAGGCGGCGGCGCTATCGGCAAGATGCTGACCGACGCCGATGTGCATATCTGCGTGCCGGCGGACCGTACTGCCCGTATCCAGGAAGTCCACCTGCTGACCATTCACTGCCTGTGCGACGGTATCGACGTCGCCCTGTTCGGAGGAGATGTAAATGAGTAAAGCGCGTCCACTGACGCTGGCTGTGGCAGCTGCCGTACTGGCGAGCACCACCCTGTCTGCTTGCGCCCCGCTGCTGGTCGGCGGCGCCGTCGCCGGCACCATTGCCGCGACCGACCGTCGCACCCTCGGCGCCCAGACCGAGGACAAGTCGATTGTCGTCAAGGCCGAGCTGAAGATGCCGAATATCACCGGCAAGGGCAGCCACGTCAACGTGAACAGCTTTAACCGCCGTGTCCTGCTGACCGGCGAGGTGCCGGATGATGAGACCAAGGCCAAGGTGGAGCGCGAAGTGCGCGCCATCGAAGGCGTGGTGAACGTCACCAACGAACTGGAAGTGGGCTTCTCGTCCAGCTACACCTCGCGCTCCAACGACGCGTTGATCACCTCCAAGGTCAAACTGAGCCTGGCCGACGCCAAGGATATCTCGGCCAACACCTTCAAGGTGGTCACCGAGAAGGGTGCTGTATACCTGATGGGCCGCGTCACCCAGCGCGAAGGCGCGCAGGCGGCCGATATCGCGCGCGGCGTGGCCGGCGTGACCAAGGTTGTGAAAGTGTTCGAGTACATTTCCGAGGACGAGTGGAAGCAGTACCAGCCCGCCCCGGCTACGCAAGGCTAATCCATCATGAGTACCGGCTCCCGGGCGTGGGTCAAACCGGTGATAGCGCTGGCCGTTATCGCCGGCATCGGCTTCACCGCTTACCAGTCGCTGAATAAGCAACAGGCCGCGCCTGCGGTCACCTTCCTCGGCATCAAAGGGGAAAAAATCACGCCTGAGAGCCTGAAGGGCAAGGTCTACATGGTCAATTTCTGGGCCACCTCGTGCACCACCTGCGTGGCCGAGATGCCGGACATGGTCAAGACCTATGAGAAGTACAAGGGCCAGGGCCTGGATTACGTGGCCGTGGCCATGCAGTACGACGCGCCGAACTACGTGGTCAACTTCACCGAAACGCGCCAGCTGCCTTTCAAGGTTGCGCTGGACGTGAGCGGCGAAGCGGCCAAGGCCTGGGGCGACGTCAAGATGACGCCAACCGTCTTCGTGGTCGACAAAGACGGCAACATCATCAAGCGCTACCTGGGCAAGGTCGACTTCCCAAGCCTGCACGCGCTGCTGGAAAAGAACCTGAAGAGCTGATCAAAGCAATTCTTCAGCATCCCGCAGTAGTTGGGCAAACTGCGGAAGTCCCTGCGCCTCTACCGTTGCGACCAGCTCATGCGCTGAGCGCGGCGGACGCCTTAGTCTTTGGCGCATCGCCTTGATTTCACCTAGCACTCGAATTTGATCCAATCCATATTGCGCCACTAGGAAATCATCCGGGTGCAGGACTTCAATCCCGTGCACATCAACAATATCTGCGGGAAAGTCCTTCAAATTGAAGGTGACGATTGCATCGGCATGTCCGGCGATTGCCGCTGCCAGCACATGGCGATCATCTGGATCTGGCAAAACCAGCGAATTGATAAGCCGCTCGTATCCGCGAATAAGGCGGTCTTCCTGGCTTCATTCATGAGTTCCGCAGTGCGTGGGACCAAGTCCTTTAGTTCTGGGCGATTCTTCAGTAAATTGCGCTGCCAATCCTCCTGAATTCGATCAGTCCAGCGCGCGCCATACATTCCGGCTGCCGCCAGGCTCAGCAGTAAATCCCGCAACGGCGCCGGATAAAGCACGCATGCGTCCAATACAACCGTGTAGCGGAGAAAGCCTGCCATCAGTAGCCCATGTCTAGATCCTGTGCCTGGTCTGCCAGTTCCTGCAGCGCTTTTTCGGAGCGCGAGGATCGCTGTTCCTTGTATTGCTTCACGTCTTCGAGGCGCACCCGGCGATGGGCTCCGACCTTATGGTGCGGTATCGCGCCGGCCTCCAACAACTTGACCAGGTATGGTCGGGACACGTTCAGGTACATCGCTGCTTCCTGGGTTGAGATGTCGAGTTCTTTCGGCATCACGGCAACCGCTTTGCCCTGGGCAAGCGAACCTAAAACCTCTGCAAACAAACGCAGGACTTTCGGCGGCAAGGTCAAAACGGGCGCATCAGACAAGTCATTTGCCCCATCCTCAACCAGCGCGATCCGAACCGCACGTGAGTGGTCCAAGGCCGCGACGAGGCAACGCTGCGCCTCTTTGGCCAGCTCAACGTCTTCCTTGCTGTCCAGCCGATCGATAACGTTCGACAATTTTTTCGCCTCCCTGAACACTTGTTTAGTTCATTCTAAACGAAATATTCAAAACAAACGAAATATTCGAAACGCTATCGATCAGAACGCAGCCTGGGCGGACAGGTAGGCGCCCCTTTGGGTTTTCGGGTTAAAGACCGTAATCGTGCCCAGGTCGGCGTAAGCGGCCGTCAGCGAGAAATGGCGGTTCGGCACCCAGGCCAGGAAGATGTCCTTGTACGCCTTTTCGTTATCCACACCCAGGTTGTGCGGTTTGCGGCGGTACTCGGCGCCCAGCACCAGCTTGCGCGTCAGCAGATACCCGACCGACAGCTCGGGCATGATGCGGCGGCTGCTTTCCTTGTCGCCGCCGAAGCCGAGGATGCCCATCTGGTTGGCCTTGGTCGAGCGCAGGGTGCCGTTCACCAGCAGGCTTTGCTCGAACAGCACCTTGGTGGCGGCGATGTAGAAGTCGGTGCCGCGGTCCGATTTGGCGCCCAGCTGCTTGACGTTGGTGACGCCCAGCGCGCCCAGGCCGCCCACACCTTTATTCTTCTTGTGCTGCAGGCCGATGGCGATTTGCGGCAGCCAGCTGTCCTGGCCGTAGACCGCATCCCCCACCAGTTTCAGTTTGACCCCGAAAATGTCCTGCTTGATGTTCAGCTGGTCGAGCGGCGCCAGGTCGCCTTTGAATTCCTGCCGCGCCAGCGATAGTTCAACGCGGTCGCCGATGCCGACGGCGGCGCCGAACGTGTTCAGGCTGTAGTCCTGGGTATCGACGCGGGTGGCGAAGGCACTGGCGCCCCAGCTGTCGCGGGTGCCGTAGCCGGTGACCAGGGCCCACGGCACGATGCCGCCGCCGCCCGCGCCTTCCACCATGCTGACACCGCCGGTAGCGATGAATTTGCCGTGGTCGGGCCGGGCGGAGGGCGCGCCGCCGCCTGCGGTCACGATGTCGCGCTGCATGGGCGCCAGCTTGGCAATCAGCTTGTTCGAGACGCTGGTGGGCACATTGTGGCGTTCCATCGCGATCTGCAAATCTTCCGCGAGCGCGTTGAAGTGCATGTTGTTCAGCTTCAGGTCCTCGTGGACCGTCTTCATATCGCGGTCCTTGTACTTGCCGGTGTATTTGCACGGTCCGCCCGCGAACTCGCAAATCTGCTCCACCAGGCGCGCCTTGACCACGGGGATGTCGAAACCGTCGAAAGTATCCTTGATGCGCGGGTCGGCCAATGTGATCTCGAACAGGGTGTCGACGATCCGCACAATGCCGTCCGTGCCGCCCAGGCCGCGATAGACCGCGTCGTTGGTATAGGGCGTCTGGGCGATGGCCGGCGCCGCGAAGGCGGTGGCCAGCAAGCTTGCACCAAGGAGTTTTCGCATGTTCAGCCTTTCGGGTAAAGGATCATTTGCGTACAACGGAACAGGGCGATGGTCTTGCCGTTCGCCTTATTGGTGACGGTGGCATCCCACACTTGCGTGGTGCGGCCGCCGTGGAACATCTTGGCGACGACGGCGATCGTTCCTTCGCGCGCGGTGCCCAGGTGGTTCGACTTCAATTCGATGGTCGTGAAATTCTGCGCGCCTTCGGGCAGGTTGGCAATGCATCCGAAACCACAGGCGGTATCGGCCAGGGTGACCACGCTGCCGGCGTGCAGGTAGCTGTTTGGCGCGAGGTGGTGCTGGGCGATATCCATTTCAGCGTGCAATTCGCCTTCGGAGGAGGCGACGATGCGGATGCCGAGGTGGCCAGGCAGGGTGTTGTGGGTCAGCTGGTTGAGTTTTTCGAGGTCGAACTTCATTTACAGGGTCTCCGTGACAGTTGGTGAATCATAGCAGCCGGAAACAGGGTATGCTTATGACTGCGCGACCTGCCTCACAAGGGCCAGGTCTGCAGGCAAGACCAGAAGCTCACAAGGTGGATTCAACCGATTAACTTACGGAGAATGACCTATGAACGAACGGGAGCAACTGTCTGCCATCGTGCAGCGCATGGAAGTGAAGCTGGAGCAGGGCCACCAGGAGGATTGGGCGCGCCTGCTGCACCGTGCCCGCACCTTGAGCGCCTTCGATTGCTCGGCCGCCAAGGGCGAGATCCTGCACTACTTCGGCGGCGCGGGTTCCATCAGCGACTTGCAGCTGGATGATGAATTCAGCGACTTGCGCACGCAGCTCTATACCCTCTGCTACGGCAAGCGCACCACCCACTGATCACAGCTGCTTGACCTCGATCGCCTTGCGAGCGACGGCTTCGCGCACCTTGCGCATGTTTTCGTCGTTCGGGGCCAGGGTCAGGTAGTGGTCGATCTGCTTCAGCGCTAAGTCCATCTTCTGCTGGTACAGGTAGGCGAACACCAGGCCGCGCTCAATTTCCGGATTGGCTTGGGTCTTCATCAGTTCACGCAAACGCAGCAGGCTGGCTTCGCCTTTGGGCGCGTATTGCGGGTTGGTCGAGAGGTAGAAATAGGATGCGGCCAGGTGACACCTGATCGAATCAGCATAGCGCGCCAGGCATTTGTCCAAGGCTTCGATTGCCTTGCGGTCGGCGCCGGTGACATCCAGGTTGTGCCCTTGCCGGTAAAGGTCGGCCAGCAGCGCCAGCGTCGCCTCATCCAGCGGCAACTGGTTCTCGATCTGCCAGGCTTGCCGCAATGCTTCAGTCCAGCGCCCGTAGACTTCTTCGCGCTGTCCCTCACTCCCGATGCGCGGCGGATAAATTCCGATATAGCGATTCAGGTCGCTGACCTGCGACCGCAGTTCCGTCATAGTACCGGGCTTCGCAGGCTCGGTGCGCGACGGCATTGGCAAAGGTATTGCTGCACTGGCGGAGAATGCAGCGCACAGAAGGCCCGCTGCCCAGAGGTTCTTTCCATGCATATCAGTCATCCAGCCCCTTGCCGGCCAGGATTTGCGGCATGCATTTTTCCACGCGCGATTCGCGGGTCTTGGCTTGCTTGGCGGACGAGAAATGCAGCAGGTAGCCGCGCTGGCGGCCCGGGGTCAGGGCGTAGAAGGCTTCGGCCAGGGCCGGATGCTCGTCCAGCTTTTGCAGGAATTCTTCCGCCATCGGGAAATCGCTGGTGTCCTTGAAGGCCACCTTGGCGCCGGACTTCTCGATTGCAATGGCTTCTTCGATGTAGGCTTTGATGATCTTCGCTTGCTGCTTGATCTCGTCCAGCCCGGTGAAGCGCAGCTGGCGCCCGGCTTGCACGTTGGCGGTCTGCTGCACCAGGATGCCTTCGGGGTCCTGCATCAGCGAGCCTTTGAAGAACAGCAGCGCGCAGTATTCCTTGAAGCCGTGGATCAGCACCACATTGCCATCGTTATAGGTGAAACAGGCGCAGCCCCACTTGGTCTCCTCGGTCAGGTGCGTGGAGAGGACAATCTTGCGCAGCGCCTCAAACTCTTTGTGCCAACGTTCTTCAGCCATGTTCGCCTCCGTGTTCTTGTTGGCGACAATGCTACTTCAAAATGACCGAATACGCCTCACGCAATGTTCCAGGTAGCGCCTGGACGGAGATGCCTTGCTTACGCATCGCGGCCCTCAGCTGGCTTGATCCTTGATAGGCTTGCACCATGCGCGATGCATGGTCGTTTGCCAGCGCCAGCAGGATTGGTTCCGGTATTTCACCAGCCAGAAGCGGCTCGAACATGGCGCGTGCAGGCGCCTCGAACACAACGCAGCGTTCGCCGGAGATGCTGAATATGACGCCGGCATCATCGAGTTCGTATCGAGGAATCTCCGGTGGGTATGGATGCGTACGGATCGAGTAGCCACCGACAAGATAGTAGGCCCCTGCGTTCGCTGTCCGCGCCATGGCGAATACGTACCAGTTGCTCTTGATGCTGTCCCTGTCGGCCAGCGTCGGGCATGGCGCGAGCTGCTGTGGCGACAAGCGCTCGAAGTTGACCAATGTACGGTCGTAGCGCAACCCGAGCAACGGGTCGCGCAGCAAACGAGGTGAATTGTCCGCCGCACTTGCCACGCTTGCCAGCAACAGGCAAAGGATCGCAACCTTAGCGTTACGGACGATATATCGCATAGCTTGGCTTCTCTTTACGATAAACAGGGCCAGGCCAGAAACCGCTCTGCACGAAATCTGGCTGCGCCAAGGTGTTCGCTCCTCCGGCCGCGAGCGCGATCCGAATGTGCTTGGCGCATTTGCCTAGTATCGAAGGAAGAACGATGAAGAGTACTGACGAAGCGCAACGCCGGTGCCGGTGCGATACATATGATTTGCGCGTGCCATACCCGGAAGGGAAATGGCTGCAATGCGGCTACGGCATGTTACTGCCTGCACGATCAGGGGAAAGAAGGGCGATAAGGCGGGACGGAACGTGTTCAGCGTCGAGTGCCGCTGAACACGTTCGAGGAGAGGATTACGCCTGCTCGAGGACGTTATGCGCCTGCACGTCGGCGTGGTACGAGGAACGCACCATGGCGCCGACCGCGGCGTGGGCGAAGCCCATTTTGTAGGCTTCGTCTTCGAACATCTTGAAGACGTCAGGGTGCACGTAACGGCGCACCGGCAGGTGGCTGTTGGACGGCGCCAGGTACTGGCCGATGGTCAGCATGTCGATGTCGTGCTCGCGCATATCGCGCATCACCTGCAGGATCTCTTCGTCGGTCTCGCCCAGGCCGACCATCAGGCCGGACTTGGTCTTGACGTGCGGGTAGCGTGCCTTGAAGTCTTTCAACAGCTTCAGCGAGTGCAGGTAGTCGGCGCCCGGGCGCGCTTCCTTGTACAGGCGCGGCACCGTTTCCAGGTTGTGGTTCATCACGTCCGGCAGGCCGCCGGCGAAGATGTCCAGCGCTTTTTCCAGGCGGCCGCGGAAGTCCGGCACCAGCACTTCAACCTGGGTCTTGGGCGACAGTTCCTTGGTCTTGGTGATGCACTCGACGAAGTGGCCGGCACCGCCGTCGCGCAGGTCGTCACGGTCCACCGAGGTGATCACCACGTAGGACAGGCGCAGCTTGGCGATGGTGTTGGCCAGGTTGATCGGTTCCTGGGTATCGAGCGGATCGGGACGGCCGTGGCCCACGTCGCAGAACGGGCAGCGGCGGGTGCACTTGTCGCCCATGATCATGAAGGTAGCAGTACCCTTGCCGAAGCATTCGCCGATGTTCGGGCAGCTCGCTTCTTCGCACACGGTCACCAGCTTGTTCTCGCGCAGGATGTCCTTGATCTCGTAGAAGCGGGAAGAGGCCGATGCCGCTTTCACGCGGATCCACTCCGGCTTCTTCAGGCGCTCGGCCTGCTCGATCGGGATGATCTTGATCGGGATGCGGGAGGTCTTGTCGGCGCCTTTTTGCTTGTCGCTTGGGTTGTAAGTCATAAGCTGCTTTCAGGTTAATTCAGGTTCGGCCACCTGCAGCTGGAGGACCAGTTCGTCCGCCAGTGCCTGCTGCACATCGGCCAATGGGGCGATAACGCCCACGGTGCGCATGTCGACCGTTTCCAGGCCGGCATAGCCGCAAGGGTTTATCCAGCTGAATGGCGCCAGGTCCATGTCGACGTTCAGCGATACGCCGTGATAGGTGCAGCCATTGCCACGCACCTTCAATCCCAGCGCGGCGATCTTGGCGCCTTTCTTGGGGCCGCCGGACATATAGATGCCGGGCGCGCCTTCAACACGCTCACCGGCGAGATTATACGCGGCCAGCACATTGATGATCGCCTGCTCGATCTTGTTGACGAACTGGCGGGCGTACAGTTTTCCGCCCGGCTTGTTGCGGCGCAGGTCCATCATCAGGTAAATCACGACCTGGCCTGGGCCATGGTAGGTCACTTCGCCGCCGCGGTCGGTCTGCACGCAGGGAATGGCGGTGGCGCCGGCCAGCAGGTGGCCGCGGTCGGCGCCCAGGCCCAGGGTATAGACGGGCGGGTGCTCGACGATCCACAGTTCGTCGGGCGTGTCTTCCGTGCGCGCGTCGGTGAAGGCGCGCATGGCTGCAAACGTTGGCTCGTAATCGGCTTGGCCGAGATGGCGGATCACCGCCGGCTGGTTAGGCATAGGGATACAGGTCGGGAAAAGCCCCGCCATTATACCGGCCCCGCCCTTTCACTGCTTAATGACTAAGCAGTTTTATGCCGATTTCCTTAAGCTGGCATCAGGTTGATGTTCTTTAGCCAATCTTGCAGGGACTCGCGCTGCCACTGGTGGGCCACATAGTCCTTGAGCTTTTGCGGCACCGGGTCGCCGTTCATCACCAGGCGACTCAGCATGATGGCGAGGTCGGTATCGGCGATGCACCAGCGGCCGAACAGGTAAGGGCCGTCGATCACGCGTTCGGCCAGGTGCACCAGCTTGTCCGCTGCCGCCTGGGCGGCGGGGGATAGCGGCTGTTCGGCACGTTTGTAGAACACTGTGTAGGTGCTGCGTTCCTCGCGCAGCGCCAGCAGGTCGCTGCGCACCCAGGCCTGGATCTGGCGCGCGATGGCGCGCTTCTGCGGCAGCACCGGGTACAGGGCGCGGTGCTCGGGGGCGGGGAACATCTCTTCCAGGTATTCGGTGATCGCGCTGGATTCGGTCAGCATGAAGTCGTTGTGCACCAGGCAGGGCACGCGGCCGGTCAGGGCCTTGCCGGTATAGGACAGCTCCTTGTTCTTGCCCGCTTCCAGGTCGACCGTCTCCAGTTCGAAATCGAGACCCTTCTCGCGCAGCGCGACGAAGGCGGAAATGGCGTAAGGGCTGGTGAACTGGCTGTCCACATACAGTTTGAGGCTCATGGTGCGGCTCCGGCTTTGGTTAAGTTTATTCACATGGTATGCCTTGCCTGATGCTTGCCAAAACGATATATTTTCATTGGCCTTGTTACTTTTCCTCACATCGATATGCGTTTGCCGAACTTATCCGCCCTGCGCGCCTTCGAGGCGGCGGTGCGCCACGAGAATTTCTCGCGGGCGGCGGCGGAACTGTGCCTGACGCACGGCGCCATCAGCCACCAGGTGCGCGGGTTGGAAGAGGAACTGGGCGTGCAGCTGTTTGTGCGCAATGGGCGGCAGGTGACGGCCACGCCGGAGGCGCGGCGCTATGCGGCGACGGTGGCGCGCTGTTTGGCCGAGCTGGCGGAAGGGGCGGCGGAGTTGCGGCCGCCGGAGGGCGTGCAGCGCCTGAGCGTGACCGCCATCCCGTCGTTTGCGGCGCGCTGGCTGGCGCCACGGCTGGGGCAATTCATCGAGCAGCATCCGAATATCGAGGTGATCCTGCAGGCCAGCGGGCAGTTGCAGGACTTGGTGCGCGAGGGGATCGATGTCGGCATCCGCTTCGGCCGCGGCAAGTATCCGGGGCTCGATGTGGAACGGCTGATCGGGGAGATCTACTATCCTGTAGTGAGTCCTCGCTATCGCGGTGGACAACTGCCTGCTTGTCCACAGGACCTGGCGCAGGCAACGCTATTGCGTTCGAACGAGCCGTGGCTGCCCTGGTTCAAAGCGGCCGGACTCGCGTTGCCGGAGCCTTCCGGCGGTGTGATGTTCGAGGATTTGTCGATGCTGATCCGCTCCGCCGTCGACGGCGACGGGGTGGCGCTGGTGCGCCATGTGGTGGCGATGCAGGAAATCGCCTCGGGCCAGCTGGTGCGGCTGTTCGATATCGCCACGCCGTGCCCGGATGATTACTACCTGGTGAGTCCGCCCGCCGCCCTGCAGAAACCGCAGGTGCGGGCGTTCCGTGCGTGGCTGAAGGCGGAAATCGCCCGCAGCCAGCTGCTTACCGGACCTTAGAGGACCATCTTGACCATCGGGTGGCCGGACAGGGCGCGGTAAATATTGTCCAGCTGTTCACGGCTGGTAGCGCGCACGGTCACGGTCAGGCTGGTGTAGGTGCCCTTGGTGGAGGGACGCGATTCCATCCGGCCTTCGTGGAAAGTCGGGTCGTGCGCCACCACCACCTCGATAATCGTGGCGGCGAAGGCGTCGTGGGTAGCGCCCATCACCTTGATCGGGAAGTCGCTCGGGTACTCGATGAGGGACTCTTCAGGCGGGATGGGATTCATCATGATTTTTCCAATCTTGTAACAAAAAAAAAGACCCGGCGCGGTGCGAGTCGCGCCGGGTTCCATTTTACCTCGTTACGTATATGGCCCCGCCGGGCTACTTTTCAAGCCGCAAGCTGGCGCGCTGGACGAAGCGCAGCCCGGGTTCAGGCTCTTCGTAATGGATAAGGCCGAATTTTGAAAAATTCACCAGGACGCCACGGTTCAGGTACTGCCAATGCGCCTTGGGATACTCTGGACTGAATTCGTCTGTATCAATCGAGCACACAATCTCGCCCTCCGCGCTATTTCCTATCGCTACCTTGTCGCCCAGGTGGGCTTCTTCCCCGTTCAAGTACCTCATAATCATTCTCCGGTAAGCGCAAACGGCTCGATAGGTATAGCATCCGCCGGCAAATCGGCTATGGACGAGGCCCCAATCGGCTGCCAGAAACACCTGCCGTTGAACGGATTGTGCCTACCCGCACGGTCAATCCACTCACTGTTTTGCAAGGCTTGTTTGACATACGATACTCCCATTTTCGGCCGAAAAGGGCCAAGCATGGGGCGATCGTAGTCGAGCGCGCCAACAGCTCTTTGATTCCCGTCTAACATGTCTGGAATAAAAGGCGGCGCGCAGGTGGCGCGCCGCTGTCGGGCTGGAGTCAGGCGGTCGCGGGGGCCTTGTTGGACAGGCGCTGCAGGCGTTCCAGGGCGGATTCGTTGCCGTTGGCCGGGTTGGCGACGGATTTGCGGATCGCTTCGATCTCGGCCGCCTGGTCATACGGGCGCTGGCCGATGTCGGAGACGATCTTCATGCCTTCCGCTTCGTTGGCGATCGACTGGGCGCGCTTGGTCAGCGCGTTCAGGGCGCTGGTGTTGCCACGCATGCCGGACAGGCTGGCCAGCTGGCTCTGGCGCTCGGCGCGCACTTGCTGCAGGTCGCGCTGGGCCTTGGCCTGGGCCAGGGCCTGCATCGCTTTCTTGGCGGCGGCGTCGAAGTCGGCCAGCTGCTGCGACAGGGCGTCGACAATCTTTTGCAACTCTTCCATATAAGCCTGGGCGTCGGCTTCTTCCTGGATTTCCTGCGGCAGGCGGTTCTTGTTGGCTTCCAGCTCGTCGCAGAACAGGTTGATGGTCGCTTCCGAAATCTGGCCGGCGGCCAGGCGTTCGGCCAGGGTGGCGGTGGCCTGTTCGTCGGTGGCGATCAGCTTGCGCAGGCGCACCACGTCGTCGCGCTCCTTGTTGAAGGCGGCGCGCGCCTGGGCCAGCTTTTGCGCGGCGCTGCGCAGGGTGTCGGCCAGGCGGTCGCGGTCGGCCTCGGTTGCCGTTTCCGGGTCAAAACTGGCGATCGCTTCCGACACACGGTCGCCCAGGGCGCCGAAGTGCTTGGAAATCAGTCGTGCAGTCAGGGACCAGCCGTTCGAGTTGCTCATTTTTTGCATCCTTTCAGTGAAGTTATGTGCGGCGGCCATTTACTGGATGGCCAGCCGTTCCTGCTCAACCGGGATCCCCACGACGAAGTCGACGTGTATCCCGCGTTTTCTTGCATCGCCGTTCACGCTCTGGAGGATCTCCGTCGTGACCAGCAGATATTCCTTGTTGCCGTCGGCCAGGCGGCGCGCGTAGGGCATGAAGTACAGCTCCTGCCGCAGGCCCTGCATGCCGCCGGCGTCGTCGATGCGGGTTTCGGTGCCCGTGAAGGGCGGCACGAAGCCGGCTTCGGGGTCGCCGACGTCGCGTTCGTAATCCAGCGCCTCACCGTCGCCAAAGGCGGTCGCCAGTTCCGGCGCGTCGTAGCCGCTGTCTTCCAGCTGGGCGCGCCAGAGGGCGAAGTTCAGGTCGCCCAGGCCGCTGCCGGCGGCGCCGGTATAGGCGTCCTGGTCTTCCGCCGTGGCCGGGATCACGCGCACCAGCTGTGTGCAGTACAGGATTTCCTGCACGGCGCCGTGTTCGTCCACATACAGCTGGAGGAACTTCTCGCCTTCATCGTCGTCGCCCTTGGCCAGGTAATAGCGGTACAGGCGGCCCGCCATCGACAGCTTGAACTGGGAGATGGCGAGGATGCGCGTATCCTCGGCGTCCGGCAGCGCAACCAGGGAGCCGTTGGCGCTGGCACGCAGCAGCGGCGACATCTGCAGGGTCACCAGGCTGCCGATGCGGGCGTCCAGCGGCAGGGCGCGGTCTTCGGCCGGCGCAGCGTCGCCTTCCACGCCGCGCTTTTTGGCGCCGCCGCGCAGGTATTCGATCGCGTCTTTCCAGCCCATCTCCTTAGTTCCTTTCAAACGAATAGTTAGCGTGCTTTTTCACTGCTTGTGCCCCGGACATCAGGCGGAAGGCTTTCCACACCAGCCACACCATGCCGCCGACCAGAAGCAGGACGGCAAGCTTGGCGATGATGCCGGCTTCGCTGGCCGCCGGTTGGGCGGCGGGCTGTGCTGGCTCGGCCTTGGCGGGCGCGGCGCGGGCGGCATCGCTGCCCTCGCTCACGGTGGCGATATCGCCAGCGCCAGCGGCGTCCGCCATGGCGCCGACGTTGCCCGGGGCCGGCGCCGGGGCCGGTGCCGGAGCCGGCGCTGCCGCCGGTGGCGCGGCGGCGTGGCTGCCGGCGGCGTGGCCCAGCATGAAGCCGCCGATGCCCCACAGCCAGCCGTTGTTGCCGTCGCGGACCACCACCGGGGCGGGTGCGCTGGTGGCGCCGCCGGCCGGCACACCCTGGCGGGCAAAGCTGCCGCCAGTGCCGCCCGGGCCGCCGGGCAGGACGGGCTTGAGCGGCGGCAGCGGCGCCGCGCCAGCTCCGGCGGCGCCCGCCGCGCCCGGGGCGGCAGGGCGGCTGCCGTTCGCTGCGCTGTTGGCGTAGCGGCGTGTGTCGTACGTGCGCAAGGCCTGTTCCTGCGCCGCTTTGCGGTCGAGGTCGCGCGACATGGCCGACTCGCGTTGTGGCGCGCGCGCTGCAGCCGGCGCCTGCGCCTGCCGCTTGCCGAAGCTGCCGAAGGCCGGCTGGCGTTGCGTGCCGACGCTGCGCGAAACATTGCTTTTGCCCGAGGAAAAGCCGCTGCGGAACGAGCCGCCGGGCCGGGCATCGGCCGTGTTGGCGACCGTGATTGCCACCACGATGGCCGCGATGGCCGCGAAGCGAGTGCGCTTGAACATGAAATTCACCGTTGTCAGGTAGTTAAACTTTCGATGAAAATCAGGATATCGTTCCAACAATCGCCGTGCATCGGTAAAAAAAGGCCAGCTTCACCATGACTAAGAAATACCTGGACATGAACCAACACGACGCGCTCTACAAAGTGGCGCGCACTTTCCCCGGCGGCATCGAGGCGCTTGCCCAGCAAATGGGCATCTCCGCCAATGTGCTGCGCAATAAGCTGGCGCCGACCATCGCTTCGCATTACCCGTCGTTCGAAGAAGTCTCCACCATCGTGGACCTGTGCCACCGGGCTGGCGTGCATGAAGCGATGCTGCCGCTGCACGCGCTGCTGACACGGCATGGCATGGCGGCCTTTATCGTGCCGGTGCCGGATGAAGTGAATACAGACGACCTGTCGCAGACCGTGTGCAAGGTGATGGCCCAGGTGGGCGCGGTGGCGGAGGCCGTGTCGATGGCCTTGATGGATGGGAAAGTGACGGAGGTGGAAGCCGACCTGATCGAGCGCGAATTCCATGGCGCGCTGTCGGCGCTGGGCGAGTGGCGCGAGCGGATCCGCCAGCGCACCCGCGTCGCGAAATAAAAAAAGCCCGCCGGACCGGAGCGGTGCGGCGGGCGAGGGCTGATTGCTTAACGGCGGTCGCGCCCGTTGTCTTCTTCGCGGCGCTCGCGTGGTTCACGGCGCTGCTGTGGCTGCTGCTGCGGTTGCGGCTGTGCCTGCGGTTGCGGCTGGGCCTGCGGCGCTGGCGCCATCTGGACCGGGCGCGCCGGGGCCATCTGCATCTGCGGCGCCTCGCGGCGGCCGCGGTCTTCGCGCGCTTCGCGCACCTCACGTTCCTGGCGCGGCTCGAAGCGTGGCTCCGGGCGCGCTTCGTTGCGCATCTCGGGGCGTTCGATGCGGGGCTGCGGCTCGAAGCGCGGCTGCGGCGTTGGCTGGAACTGCTGCGGCTGCTGGGCGGGCGGCGTGGTCATCAGGGCGCCCGGCTGCGCTTGCTGGGTGCTGGTCACCGAGCGGCGCGGCTCATTGCGGTTGCGCCAGGCGTTGCGCTCTTCCTCGTCGCTGCGCGTGATGCTGGAGCGCGGCGCCGGCATTTGCTGCAGCTGTTGCGGCTGCGGCAGTTGCTGGCGCGGCTGCTCCTGGCGTTCTTCGCGGATCATGCGGTCCGGGCCGCGCAACTCGGGGCCGCGCTCGACGCTACGGTCAACGCTGCGGTCAACGCCGCGTTCGATGCGCTCGCGGTTGCCACGCTCGTCACGCTCGCCACGGTTCTGCCATTCCTGGCGCGCCGGGCGCACCTGGGCCGCCGTGACCTGCGGCGGCGTCACCATTTGCGGCACGTTGCGCACATCCTGCGGCGCCACGCGCGCCACGTTCGAGACGGAGATGCGGCGGCCACGGTCGAACTGATCGCGCGGCAGGGCGGTCACGCCATCGCGGCGGCCGTCGTGGTCGCGGTCTTTGTAGCGGTCATGCCAGCGGTCGTTGCTGCGGTGGTTCCACACCAGGCGGCGCTCGTAGTCCGGCGAAATGCGGTAGCCCGGCACATAGCGGTCGCGCGGGGTCAGCGGATACCAGCCGACGGCAGGGCCGGAACGGCCGGAACCGAAACTGACGCTCCAGTTGTTACCGCCGACCCAGCCCACCAGGGCGGGCGACCACACCGGGCGGCCAACGAAGCGGCCCGGGGTCCAGCACCAGCGGCCGCTCACCACCACCCAGCGGCCATAGTGGAATGGGGCATAACCCCAAGGCGCGTTATCGATCCAGGTCCAGCCCCATGGGGAAATCCAGGCCCAGCGGCCGTCGCGGTAGGGCGCCCAGCCGGCCGGCACGGCGCGCGGGAACCAGACGGTGCCATACTCGCGGTCTTCGACCCAGTTACCGTACTGGTCCAGGTCTTCGTAACCGGTCATGTCGGACGGCACATAGCGCGAAGCGACCAGGCCTTCCTCGCGGCGGTCGCGGGTGGTGACCCAGTCGTCAAAGCGGTCGCGCACGGCCAGGGCGGTGAAGATATCGTCGCCGCGCACTTCCACGCGCTTGCCGGCACGGGCGGCCAGCATATTGCCGCCGCCTTCCACCCGCACATTGCCGGCAAAGACATTGACCACGGTGGTGTCGGGCGCGCGCTCGGTATCGACGCGGAAGGCGCCCGGCTCGGTCAGGGTGATGCGGGCTTGCGGCGTGGTGAATTCGAATTCATTGAGCATGGCCGGGTCGCGCAGGCGCACGCTGGCGGTGCCGTAATTGAGGCGCAGGCGCAGGCGTTCGTCGTCCAGCTGCTCCACCTCGATGTCGGAATCGCCGTCCAGGCGCACAGCGGCCGAGCCAACGCGGAATTCGGCGCGCGCGCCGGGGGCGGTGGTCAGGTGGTTGTCGGTGGTGACCGGCCAGTTCATCAGGTTGCCGGACTCTTCCTCACCGTTGACCAGCATGGTCACCTTGCCCTCGGCAACCGTGACACGACCCACCCGGGCGGGCGGGTCGGCCATGGCAACCGACGATACGGCAACCAGGGCTGCCAGCATCAGGAAGTGCAGGATCTTGCGACTCATTTCTCTTCTCCAAAAGGGGAACTGCTTAGCGTTTTTTTGTTTTTATTTAACGCTTGAGGCCGGGAAGCGACGACGCAAGTTACAAAGATTTTCAAATAGGGGTGAAGCGCTGCACCTGCTTGCCATCGACCTCGATCAGCTCGAAGAACACTTCACGCGGGCGGCACCAGATCGAGCCATTGGCCGCCTTGTAGACGATCATGGTGCTGAGGTCGGACTCCAGGGTGGCCTCGCACACCAGCTCATAGAGCCCGCCTTTGTAATGGCGGAATTGGGTAGTCATGCTTGTGCGCCTCCACGCTTGACAAAGAACAGGGCGCCGCCGATCAGCATCAGCAAGCCGCCGAATACGCGATTTTGCAGCCTGATCGCGGCAGATTCGCGGAAGAAGCGCTGCATAGACGACGCCAGGAAGGCGTAGCCATGCATCACCACCAGGTCGATCACGAACATGGTGGCCGCCAGGATGGCCAGCTGCGGCAGCACCGGCGCATGCTGGTTGATGAACTGCGGCAGCACCGCCACCATGAAAATGATGCCCTTGGGGTTGGTGGCATTGGTCAGGAAACCGATCATGAAGCGCTTGCGGAACGACGGCAGGGCCGCCTGCGCGGCCTGGATGCCGTCGCCGGCGGCGGCTTTGGCGCGCCATTGGCTCAAGCCCAGCCAGATCAGGTAGAGCGCACCCACCGTTTTCACCACGCTGAAGGCGAATTCGGAGGCGATCAGCAGCGATCCTACGCCGGCGCCGGCAATCGCCAGCACCAGCAGCAGCCCCAGTTGCAGGCCAAGGATGGTGGCCGAGGTGCGCTTCACACCGTAGGACAAGCCATGCGACATGGACAGCACGGCGCCCGCCCCAGGCGAGACGGCGATGATGCCGGCCGCGATGACGAAGGTGATCCAGGTGGTGAAATTCATGGCCGATTACCGACGAAAAAGAAGCCATTGTAGCGTCGAAGACGCCCGCCGGCAGCGGCGGCATGTTAGATTGTCGATCCTGTAATTATTTCTTTGGAGTTATAAGAATGGCCGGTTCCAGCCTGCTTGCACTGATCGACGATATTGCCACCATCCTGGACGATGTGGCTGCCATGAGCAAAGTGGCGGCCAAGAAGACTGCCGGGGTCCTCGGCGACGACCTGGCGCTGAATGCGCAGCAGGTGGCGGGGGTGCAGGCCGACCGCGAATTGCCCGTGGTGTGGGCGGTTGCCAAGGGTTCCATGATCAATAAAGCCATCCTGGTGCCGGCGGCGCTGGCCATCAGCGCCTTCGCGCCCTGGGCCATTACGCCGCTGCTGATGCTGGGCGGCGCCTACCTGTGCTTCGAGGGCTTCGAGAAGATCGCCCACAAATTCCTGCACTCCAAGGCGGAAGACGAGCAGCACCACCAGCAACTGGTGGCAGCCGTGTCGAACCCGGACGTTGACCTGGTAGCCATGGAAAAGGACAAGATCAAGGGCGCGGTGCGCACCGACTTCATCCTGTCGGCCGAGATCATCGTGATCGCGCTGGGCACGGTGGCGGCGGCGCCGTTCTCGCAACAGGTGGCGGTGCTGGTGGCTATTGCCGTGGCCATGACGGTCGGCGTGTACGGCCTGGTGGGCGCCATCGTGAAGATGGATGATGCCGGCCTGTACCTGAGCCAGCGCGCCGGCGGCGGCGCCCAGCTGCTGGGCCGCGCCCTGCTGAGCGCAGCGCCCAAGCTGATGAAATTCCTGTCGGTGGCCGGCACCCTGGCCATGTTCATGGTCGGCGGCGGCATCCTGACGCACGGCATCCACGCCCTGCACGATGCGATCCAGCATGCCGGCACGGCGGCCGGCGCAGTGGCCGGCGTCGGCCCGCTGCTGGGCCTGGTGGTCCCCTCCACCCTGGACGCCATCGCCGGCGTGGTGGCCGGCGCTGTGGTGCTGGCGGTGGTTGCCCTCGGCAGCAAGCTGTTGAGCGCGATCAAACGTTAACCCCCCGCGATCTGTTCTGATCACCCATGGCGGCCACGCGGCCGCCATTTTATCTTAATAAGGAGACAATATGACTACGCCAGCCCGTCCTTCCGGCGCCTTCGTCGGCGCCTCCTGGGCCGCCCTGCTGTTCGGCGCGATCGCCTTCCTGACCGGCCTGTGGAATGCGAGCATGCAACTGAATGAGAAGGGCTATTACCTGACCCTGCTGCTCTACGGCCTGTTTGCCGCCGTCTCGCTGCAAAAGTCGGTGCGCGACCGCCTGGAAGGCATCAAGGTGTCGAACATGTACTTCGGCCTGTGCTGGATTTCCCTGGCCTCGGCCCTGCTGCTGATGGCGGTCGGCCTGTGGAACGCCACCCTGGCGCCGAGCGAAAAGGGCTTCTACGCCATGTCCTTCGCCATGGCCCTGTTCGCGGCGGTAGCGGTGCAGAAGAATGTACGGGACGTGGCGGCCAGCCCGGCGGCCGACCAACCCAGCCAGATTTGATCTACATCATTAAAATTGCGCGCCTAAGTCCCTAGACTTATCCCTGTGATCTTGCGTCATGGCAAGAATTTCAACAGGGAGCGCGCAATGCGGAAGAATTTACCGGTAACCGATAACGAAGTTGAACTGGACGAAGACCAGGCCATCGTTTCCAAGACTGACCTGGAAGGCAACATCGTCTATGTGAACCCTTACTTCGAGCATATCAGCGGCTTCTCCGCTGAAGAGCTGCTGGGCCAGCCGCAAAATATCATCCGCCATCCGGACATGCCGGCCGAGGCGTTCGCCGACCTGTGGCACACCATCCGCGCCGGCATCCCCTGGACCGGCCTGGTAAAGAACCGCTGCAAGAACGGCGACTTCTACTGGGTCAAAGCCAACATCACCCCGATCAAGGAAAACGGCCGCACCATCGGCTATATGTCGGTGCGCACCAAGGCCGAACGGCACCAGGTGGCCGAGGCGGCCGACGCCTACCGCAAGATCGTGGCCGGCGCCACCAACCTGCGCATCAAGAACGGCCAGATCGTGCGCCTGGGCCTGGCCAACATGGTGGCGCGCCTGAGCCACGTGTCGCTGGCCATGCGCATCTGGCTGGCCACCAGCGTGGTCAACGTGCTGCAGATCGCGGTCTGCGTGGCCGCCCTGTTTGCCGACGGCACCAGCGATGTGACCCGCTACGGCATCTTCGGCGCCACCGCCTTCGGCTTCCTGATCAACGTCTTCCTGTGGTACACGCTGCGCGTCGGCATGCTGCAGCCGCTGGGCCGCGCGCTGGACGGCGCGCGCCTGATCGCGGCCGGCGACCTGACCGGCTCCTTCGACACCCACAGCACCGACGAAGTGGGCCAGCTGCTGCGCGCGCTGCAGCAGATGAACAACAACCTGATCGCCACCATCCGCGACGTGCGCTTCAATATCGATGCGATGGCCGTGGCCACCAAGCAGATCGCCGCCGGCAATTCCGACCTGGCCGGCCGCACCGAGTCGCAGGCCGCCAGCCTGGAAAAGACCGCCTCCAGCATCGAGGAATTCTCCTCGACCGTGAAAGCCAACGCCGAAAATTCCATGCAGGCCAACGACCTGGCCGTGAACGCCTCCGACGTGGCGGTGCAGGGCGGCGAGATCGTGTCCGAGGTGATCGCCACCATGGACGAAATCAACGCCTCCTCCAAGCGCGTGGTCGACATCATCGGCCTGATCGAAGGCATCGCCTTCCAGACCAACATCCTGGCACTGAACGCCGCGGTGGAAGCAGCGCGCGCCGGTGAGCAGGGCCGCGGCTTCGCCGTGGTGGCGGGCGAAGTGCGCAACCTGGCGCAACGCTCGTCGGCGGCGGCCAAGGACATCAAGCAGCTGATCGAAGTCTCGGTCGGCAAAGTCAGCACCGGCATGGAACGCGCCCAGCGCGCCGGCGCCACCATGGACCAGGTGGTGAACTCGGTCAAGCAGGTCACCAGCATCATGCACGAAATTTCCACCGCCTCGCGCGAACAGAGCATCGGCGTCGACCAGGTCAACCAGGCCGTCAACCACATGGACCAGGTGACGCAGCAGAACGCCGCGCTGGTCGAGGAAGCGGCGGCCGCCGCCGTCAGCCTGGCCGACGAAGCGGGCCACCTGCGCGACGCTTTCAGCCTGTTCAAGTTCGAACGCAACCGCCAAGCGCGCCTGGCGGCTGTCCCTTCGGCACGCGGCGCGCACGCGCGCCAGGCGCAGAAGCGCCTGGCCGCCTAACCCCGAACGAGAAACCACATGAACACCATCGCAGAACCATCCGTACAATTCGATGCAGAGCTGATCAGCCGCTTGAGCACTTCGGGTCCGCGCTATACCTCCTACCCGACCGCCGACCGCTTCAAGCCGGACTTCGGCTACTCCAGCTTCATCGAAGCGCAAGCCAACCTGCGCCTGCGCGGCGCGCGCGCGCCACTCTCGCTGTACATCCACATCCCGTTCTGCAATGTGGTCTGCTACTACTGCGCCTGCAACAAGGTGGTGACCAAGGACCGCAGCAAAGCCGCCACCTACCTCGGCTACCTGAAGCAGGAGATCGACATGCAGGGCAAGCTGTTCGCCGGCATGAACCGCGTCGAGCAGCTGCACTTCGGCGGCGGCACCCCGACCTACCTGGATGACGACCAGATGGGCGAGCTGCTGGCGCACCTGCGCAAGCATTTCGAGTTCGCGCCCGACGCGGAAGGGGAGTACTCGATCGAAATCGACCCGCGCACCGTGGACGCGGAGCGCATCCGCACCTTGCGCAAGCAGGGCTTCAACCGCGTCAGCATGGGCGTGCAGGATTTCGATCCGGACGTGCAGAAAGCCGTCAACCGCATCCAGCCGGCGCACGAAACCCTGGCCGTGATCCAGGCCGCGCGCGATGCCGGCTTCCGCTCCATCAGCGTGGACCTGATCTACGGCCTGCCGAAGCAGAACCTGGACACCATGCAGGCCACCATGGACAAGGTGATCGAGGCCGATCCGGACCGCATCGCCCTGTACAACTACGCCCACATGCCGCACCTGTTCAAGCCGCAGCGCCGCATCGCGGAGGACGAGCTGCCGTCGCCGGCCATGAAGCTGGACATGCTGGCCCTGTGCATCAAGCGCCTGACCGCTGCCGGCTACGTCTATATCGGCATGGACCATTTCGCCAAGCCGAACGACGACCTGGCCGTGGCGCAGCGCCAGGGCCGCCTGCACCGCAACTTCCAGGGCTACTCGACGCACGCCGAGACCGACCTGGTGGCGCTCGGCGTGTCGGCCATCAGCTCGGTGAACGGCACCTACAGCCAGAACGAGAAGACGCTGGACGAATACTATGCGCGCCTGGACGAAGGCCGCCTGCCGATCGCGCGCGGCTACGCCATGGACAATGACGACCGCCTGCGCCGCATGGTGATCCAGAACCTGATGTGCAATTTCGAGCTGTCGATTTCGGCGCTCGAGCTGGGCTATCCGATCCGCTTCAAGCAGTACTTCGCCAAGGAGCTGGACAAGCTGCGCGAGTACGAGCAGGACGGCCTGCTGGCGATCGAGGACGACTGGATCTCGGTCACGCCGAAAGGCCGCCTGCTGATCCGCAACATCTGCATGGTGTTCGACCGCCACCTGGCGCAGGACCGCGCCGCCGGCACCGCGCCGGGGCAGGTGCATCCGCTGCGCTTCTCGCGCACCATCTGAGGAGGCCATGAACCTGCTGCCCATCCTGCTTGCCGGCCTCGCCGGCAGCGTGCATTGCGCCGGCATGTGCGGCGGCATCGTCAGCGCGTTCAGCGCCGGCGCGCCGCGCAGCGGCGCTGCACGCGCGCAGGTGATCCCGATCGCGCCCGTACGCGCGGGCGCGGCGGCGGGCGCGGCGGCCGGCCACGTGCTGGCCTATAACGCCGGCCGCATCGGCAGCTATATGCTGGCGGGCGCGATGGCCGGCGGCCTGGCGGGCAGCGTTGCCAGCCTGGCGCGCGTGTCGGCCTTGCAGCTGGCCGGCTACTGGATGGCCAACCTGATGCTGGTCGCCATGGGGCTGTACCTGATGGACGCCTGGCGCGGCCTGGCGCGCATCGAAGCGGCTGGCGGCGTGCTGTGGCGCCGCCTGCAGCCGCTGGTCAAGCCACTGGTGCCGATGGATACGCCGCTCAAGGCCCTGGCCCTGGGCGGCCTGTGGGGCTGGGTACCGTGCGGCATGGTGTACAGCGTGCTGCTGACCGCCATGCTGAGCGGCTCGGCGCTGGACGGCGCGCTGGTGATGGGCGCCTTCGGCCTGGGCACGCTGCCGATGCTGCTGGCCATGGGCATGGCCGGCGCCCAGCTGCGCCAGTACCTGCAGCAGCGCGCCGTGCGCCTGGCCTGCGGCCTGCTGGTGCTGGGTTTCGGCCTGCTCGGCATGGTGCGCGCGGCCAGCGGCAGCCAGCACGGCTGGCTCGATCTCCTCTGCCTGACGGTGCAGCCATGATGATGAATGAAATCGCCGCCTGCTTCCACTGCGGCCAGCCGGTGGCCGCCAGCGCCAACTGGCATGTCGACATCGACGGCGTCCAGCGCGCCATGTGCTGCCCCGGCTGCGCCGCGGTGGCGCAGACCATCGTGGACATCGGCCAGTCGAGCTATTACCGCGAGCGCAGCGGCTATGCGGCCGGCCCGGGCGCTGCCAGCGGCGCCGCCGCGCCCGCCAGCGCTGCCGGCCTGGTGCCGGCCGCCCTGGCGCTGCCGGAAGACGACCCCAACATCATCGACGACGGCGATGCGCGCGAAACCACGCTGCTGGTGGAAGGCATCCGCTGCGCCGCCTGCGTGTGGCTGATCGAACACCGCCTGCGCCAGGTGGACGGCGTGCAGCAGGCCAGCCTGAACGTCGCCACCGAGAAGCTGTTCATCCGCTGGCACAAGGACAAGACCACCGCCGCCGCGCTGCTGGAGGCGGTGCGCAGCATCGGCTACAACGCCTGGCCCTACGACACCACGCGCCACGATGCGCAGCTGCAGAAGGCCAGCCGCACGCTGGGCCGCCAGCTGTTCGTGGCCGGCCTGTCGATGATGCAGGTGATGATGTACGTGGCGCCCGAATACATGGCCGGCGACGACGGCACGCTGGACGCCGGCATGGCCAGCCTGATGCGCTGGGCCAGCCTGCTGCTGACCCTGCCCGCTATCGCCTACTCCGCCCAGCCTTTCCTGAAAGGCGCCTGGGCCAGCCTGAAAGCGCGCGCGCTGGGCATGGATGTGCCGGTGGCGCTGGGCATCGTGGCCGCCTTCCTGGGCAGCGCGGTATCGACCGTGCGCGGCGCCGGCGAGGTGTATTACGACTCGGTCACCATGTTCATCTTCCTGCTGCTGGCCAGCCGCTACCTGGAAATGGTGGCGCGCCGCAAGGCGGCCAGCGCGCTCTCGCGCCTGCGCCATGCGGTGCCGGAGATGGCGCTGCGCCTGGCCTGCTGGCCGGAGTCGCGCGACGCTGTCGCCGTGCCGGCCAGCGCGCTGGCGGCGGGCGACCATATCGTGGTGAAGGTGGGCGAGGCGGTGGCCGCCGACTGCGTGGTGGCGGATGGCAGCACCGCCGTCGACCTGTCGCTGCTGACCGGCGAGAGCGCGCCGCAGCGCAAGGAAATCGGCGACGCGGTTCCGGGCGGCGCCATCAACGCCGGCAGCCCGGTCGTGCTGCGCGTCGAGAAGCCAAGCCGCGACAGCACCCTGGCCGGCCTGCTGAAACTGATCGAGCGCGCCGGCAGCGCCAAGCCGCAGATCGCGCAATGGGCCGACCGCACCGCATCCTGGTTCGTGGCCGCGCTGCTGCTGTTCGCAGCGGCCAGCTTCGGCTTCTGGAGCTGGTACGACGCGGCGCGCGCCTGGCCGGTGGCGATTGCGGTGCTGGTGGTGTCCTGCCCCTGCGCCTTGTCGCTGGCCACGCCTTCGGCGCTGGCGGCGGCGACCGACCGCCTGCTCGGCAAGGGCGCGCTGGTGGTGCAGCCGCACGTGCTGGAAACGCTGCACCGCGCCACCCATATCGTATTCGACAAGACGGGCACGCTGACCGAGGGCCGCCCCACCGTGCAGAGCGTGGACGCCATCGACGGCGCGCGCATCATCGGCATCCTGCGCGTGGCAGGAGCGCTGGAGGCGGGCAGCGCGCATCCGATCGCGCGCGCCATCAGCGCGGCGGCGGCGGCCCATGGCGCCGGTGCAGCCGGCGCCAGCGGGCTGCAGGAGCTGGCCGGGCAGGGCATGGAAGGCATGGTCAACGGCGTGCGCTACCGCCTCGGCACCGCCGCCTACGTGGCCGGCATCACCGGCAGCGGCGCGCCGCGCGTGGCGCGCGACGCCCATGCGCCGGACGCGCCGCTGACGGCGGTCTGGCTCGGCATGCAGGGGCGCTGGCTGGGACGCTTCCAGGTCAGCGACGCGCTGCGCGCCGATGCGCGCGCCACGGTGGAATTTTTCCAGAAGCAGGGCAAACAGGTCATCCTGCTCAGCGGCGACCAGCAGGCGCTGGCGGCCAGCGTGGCCGCGCAGCTGGGCATCGATGAAGCCATCGGCGACTGCATGCCGGAGGCCAAACTGGCCTATGTGCAGGCGCTGCAGGCACAGGGCGCGGTGGTGGCGATGGTGGGCGACGGCATCAACGACGCCGCCGTGCTGAGCGCCGCCGACGTCTCCTTCGCCATGGGCAGCGGTGCAACATTGGCACAAGTGCACGCCGACTGCGTGCTGCTCGACGCGCGCCTGCCGCTGCTGGTCGATACCGCCCGCAGCGCCGGCCGCACCATGCGCGTGATCCGCCAGAACCTGGCCTGGGCCACGCTGTACAACGTGCTGGCCATTCCGGCCGCAGCGATTGGCTTGCTCAACCCATGGCTGTCGGGCGTCGGCATGGCGGCCAGCTCCGCCATCGTCATCCTTAACGCCCTCCGCCTGCGCAGGAGTTAACAAAAATGGAATCACTTTATCTGCTCATACCGATCAGCGTCGGCCTGGTGTTCGGCGCGCTGTGGCTGTTCTTCAAGGCCTCCGACGACGGCCAGTTCGACGACATGGTGGGTCCCGCCATCCGAGTTTTACAGGACAACGACCGGATTTGATCCACGTCATGTTTTTTTGAAGTGCTCCTAGGTAACCTTTGACATACCTCATCAAAGTGTCCTCCCTGGAGAATTCAAAGTGGATCAATCACTGGACTACAACTACAAGGTCGTGAAGCAATTCGCGATCGCCACCATCGTGTGGGGCGTTGTGGGCATGCTGGTCGGCGTCATCATCGCCGCCCAGCTGGCCTGGCCCGCCCTCAACCTCGACATCCCCTGGCTGACCTACGGCCGCCTGCGTCCGCTGCACACCAATGCAGTGATCTTCGCATTCGGCATCAGCGGCCTGTTTGCCACCTCGTACTACGTGGTGCAGCGTACCTGCCAGGTGCGCCTGTTCTCCGACAAGCTGGCCGCCTTCACCTTCTGGGGCTGGCAAGCCGTGATCCTGTCGGCCGTTGTCACCCTGCCAATGGGCCTGACCCGCGGCAAGGAATACGCTGAACTGGAATGGCCGATCTCGATTCTGATCGCCGTGGTGTGGATCGCCTACGCCGTGGTGTTCTTCGGCACCATCATCAAGCGCAAGGTCAAGCACATCTACGTCGCCAACTGGTTCTTCGGCGGCTATATCCTGGCGGTTACCCTGCTGCACGTGGTGAACTCGATGTCGATGCCGGCTTCGCTGTTCAAGTCCTACTCCATGTACTCCGGCGTGCAGGACGCGATGATCCAGTGGTGGTACGGCCACAATGCGGTGGGCTTCATCCTGACCGCCGGCTACCTGGGCATGGTGTACTACTTCATCCCGAAACAGGCCGAGCGTCCTGTGTACTCCTACAAGCTGTCGATCGTGCACTTCTGGGCCCTGATCTTCACCTATATGTGGGCCGGTCCGCACCACCTGCAGTACACCGCGCTGCCTGACTGGGCGCAGTCGCTGGGCATGGTGTTCTCCCTGATCCTGCTGGCGCCAAGCTGGGGCGGCATGATCAACGGCATCATGACCCTGTCCGGCGCATGGCACAAGCTGCGCACCGACCCGATCCTGAAGCTGATGATCGTCTCGCTGTCGTTCTACGGCATGGCCACCTTCGAAGGCCCGATGATGTCGATCAAGACCGTCAACGCACTGTCGCACTACACCGACTGGGGCATCGCCCACGTACACGGCGGCGCGCTGGGCTGGGTTGGCTTCATCACCATGGGCTCGATCTACTACCTGATCCCGCGCCTGGCCGGCCAGGACAAGATGTACTCGACCAAGCTGATCGACCTGCACTTCTGGGTCGCCACCATCGGCGTCGTGCTGTACATCGCCGCACTGTGGATCGCCGGTGTGATGCAGGGCCTGATGTGGCGCGCGGTCAACGCCGACGGCACCCTGACCTACACCTTCGTGGAAAGCGTGAAAGCAAGCTATCCGTACTACGTGGTACGCGTGGTGGGCGGCCTGCTGTACCTGGGCGGCATGTGCGTCATGGCTTACAACGCCTGGATGACCCTGAAAGGCCGCGAAACCCCACGTGCACGCATCCCTGAACTGAGCCTGGCTGCATAACGGAGTTGAATATGAAATTTTCCCATGAATGGATTGAGAAGAATCCCTGGCTGCTGATCGTCCTGGTCACGCTGGTGGTATCGGTGGGCGGCGCGGTGGAGATCATCCCGCTGTTCTTCCAGAAGTCGACCACCGAGCCGGTGGCGGGCCTGAAGCCCTACTCCGCGCTGCGCCTGACCGGCCGCGACATCTATGTGCGCGAAGGCTGCTACACCTGCCACTCGCAGATGATCCGCCCGTTCCGCGCCGAGACCGAGCGTTACGGCCACTATTCGGTGGCGGGCGAGTTTGTGTACGACCGCCCGTTCCAGTGGGGTTCCAAGCGCACCGGTCCCGACCTGGCGCGCGTGGGCGGCCGCTACTCCGACGAGTGGCACCGCACCCACCTGAACAACCCGCGCGACGTGGTGCCGGAATCGAACATGCCGAACTACCCGTGGCTGGCCAAGACCAAGCTGAAGCCGGAGGACGTGGTGCCGAAGATGCGCGCACTGAAGCGCATGGGCGACCCGTACACCGAAGAGGAAATCGCTGCCGCACCGGCCGAACTGGCCAACAAGACGGAAGAGGATGCACTGGTGGCCTACCTGCAAGGCCTGGGCACCGTGATCAAGACGAGGAACTGAAATGGAAAACTTTTTTAGCAATGCGAGCAACGTGATGACGGTGGTTTCCTTCATCACCTTCCTCGGCATCGTATGGTGGGCCGCACGCGGCCGCTGGGACGAGGCCGCGCAGCTGCCGTTCGCTGACGAGGAGAAGAAAAATGGCTGATTTCACCAGTGAATTCTGGAACCTGTACATCGTCGTCCTGACCGTGATCGGCATCGTCGGCTGCGGCGTGCTGCTGTGGTCGCAGTCCTCGGTCAAGGGCGCGGCCCTGAAGTCGGTGGACGGCAAGGTCGGCACCACCGGCCATATCTGGGACGAGGACCTGACCGAGCTGAATACGCCGATGCCGCGCTGGTGGATGTGGCTGTTCTACCTGACCATCTTCTTCTCGATCGGCTACCTGTGGCTGTATCCGGGCCTGGGCAGCTACAAGGGCTCGCTGGGCTGGACCTCGACCGGCGAACACAAGGAAGAACTGGCCAAGGCCGAGAAGCAATACGGCCCGCTGTTCGACAAGTACAAGTCGCAGGACCTGCAAGCCGTGGCGGCCGACCCGCAAGCGCACGCCATCGGCGAGCGCCTGTTCCTGACCTACTGCGCGCAGTGCCATGGTTCCGACGCGCGCGGCAACAAGGGCTTCCCGAACCTGGCCGACAAGGACTGGCTGTACGGCGGCGAACCGAACACCATCAAGGAAACCATCATGAAAGGCCGTCACGGCGTGATGCCGCCGATGGGCGCTGCCGTGGGTTCCGAGAAGGATATCGAGAATGTCGCGCAGTATGTCCTGAGCCTGTCGGACAGCACCCACGACCCGATCAAATCGGTGATGGGCAAGTCCAAGTTCAGCGCCTGCATGGCCTGCCACGGCCCGGGCGGCAAAGGCAACCCGGCACTCGGCGCGCCTAACCTGAGCGACAAGACCTGGCTGTACGGCGGCAGCGCCGAAACCGTGATGGAAACCATCCGCAAGGGCCGCAACAACACCATGCCGGCGTTCGAGGACTTCCTCGGCGAAGGCAAGGTACACGTGCTGGCTGCTTATGTGTGGGGCCTGTCCAACCCGCCAGTCAAAACCGCGATGAAGTAACCAGCGAAGCATCATCATGAACGCCCCCACACCACAAGTCATCAAGATGTACGCCAAGCGCGAGGATATCTTCCCGCGCGAGGTGAAAGGACACTACACCCGCCTGCGCTGGATCTGCCTGATCCTGACGCAGCTGGTGTTCTACGGCGCACCGTGGCTGCAATGGAATGGCCGCCAGGCCATCCTGTTCGACCTGGTGCAGCGTAAGTTCTACATCTTCGGACTGGTCTTGTGGCCGCAGGACTTCATTTACCTGGCGGCCATGCTGATCGCCTGTGCCTGGGGCCTGTTCCTGGTCACGGCGGTCGCTGGCCGCGTCTGGTGCGGGTACTCCTGCCCGCAGACGGTCTACACCGAGATGTTCCTGTGGATCGAACGCAAATTCGAAGGAAGCCGCAGCGCGCAGATGCGCCTGAAGAAGGCGCCGCTGTCGTTCGACAAGATCTGGCGCAAGGGCGGCAAGCACGCCGCCTGGCTGCTGCTTGCGCTGTGGACCGGCTTCACTTTCGTCAGCTATTTCTCGCCCCTGCACGACCTGGCCAGGGAAGCGAAAACCTTCAATTTCGGCCCGTGGGAAACGTTCTGGGTGCTGTTCTACAGCTTTGCCACCTACGGCAACGCGGGCTGGATGCGCGAGCAGGTGTGCAAATACATGTGCCCTTACGCCCGCTTCCAGAGCGCCATGTTCGATCGCGACTCGCTGATCATCACCTACGATGAAAAGCGCGGCGAACCGCGCGGCCCGAAAGCCGAAGGCTCCTGCATCGACTGTTCGCTGTGCGTGCAGGTGTGCCCGGTCGGCATCGACATCCGCAACGGCCTGCAGTACGAATGCATCGGCTGCGCCGCCTGCATCGACGCCTGCGACATCGTGATGGACAAGATCGAGCAGCCGCGCGGCCTGATCCGCTACAGCACCGACCGCGCCATGAAGCAAGGGCTGGGCGCGAAGGAGATCCGCCAGCGCGTGATGCGTCCGCGCGTGCTGCTGTACACCGCCGGCCTGCTGCTCTTCATCAGCGCCGTGTTCACCACGCTGGCGCTGCGCACGCCGCTCAAGCTGGACGTGATCCGCGACCGCGGCTCGATGGGGCGCGAGGTGGAGAACGGCATGATCGAAAACGTCTACCGCCTGCAGATCATGAACACCACCGAGCAGGGCCACACCTACCGCGTGCGCGCCAGCGGCATCGATACGCTGCAGGTGGTGGAGCTGGAAGACGTGGCCGTGGGCCCGACCGAGACGCGCGCCGTGCCGGTGCGCCTGCGCGTGGCGCACGGCAAGGGCGAAACCGGCTCGAACAAGATTGCCATTGAACTGACCGCCGTCGACGACCCGTCGCTGTCGGTCAAGGAAAAGGCGGTATTCATCGTACCGCGCTAAAGGAGCAAAGCATGAACGCAAGCACCGTCCCCGCCGCTGCCGGCCCCTGGTACACCCACCGCTGGCCATGGCTGCTGATGCTCGGTCCCGCCGTGGTGGCGGTGGCCGGCATCGCCACCAGCTACGTCGCCTTCACCAGCCAGGATGCGCTGGTGGTGGGCGACTACTATAAGAAGGGCAAGGCCATCAACCAGGACTTGCGGCGCGACCGTGCCGCCAGCGCCCTCGGCCTGGCCCTGGACCTGGGCTACGACGCGGCGCAAGGCCAGCTGCGCGGCCACATCGGCGCCAAGCAGGCGCTGGACGGCGAGGTGCTGTCGATACGCCTGCAGCACGCCACCCAGCCGGCACGCGATATGGTGCTGCTGGCGCGGCCCGACGCCGCAGGCAACTTCAGCGTGGCGCTGCCGATGCTGGAGCGCTCGCGCTGGCAGGTGCTGGTGGAAGGCAAGGACCGCAGCTGGCGCCTGGAAGGCGCCTGGCAATGGCCGGCGGAACGCGCCATCGCCATCCGCGCCGACGCCGACCCGACCCCGTTGGCCGCGCGCTGAGCGCCGCCTGCTACCCCACCAGGTATTCGCGCGCCAGCGCGCGCGCCCGGTGCAGGCGGCTCTTGGTGGCCGCAGTCGTCAGTCCCAGCTCCTGCGCGATCTCCGCAATGCTCAGTTCCTCAAAGTCGCGCAGCAGCACCACCTGCAGGTAGTCGCGCGGCAGCGATTCCAGCGCCTGCACCACCTCCAGCCGCAGGCTGGCATCGTCGTGCGACGCCAGCCACTGCTCGGCGCGCTCCTCGTCGTACGGATCGTAGTGCAGCACGCGCCGTCCCAGCCGGCGGCACTCGCGCTGCACCACCTTGAACAGCCAGCCGGAAAATGCCGCCAGTACCTTCAAGGACGATAGCCGGCGCGACATCACCAGCAAGACTTCCTGCACCGCGTCGTCCACATCGCTGATCAGGCAATTGCGCTGGGCATAACGGCGGATATCGGGCTGGCACAGCGCCAGCAGTTTCGCCAGCGCCGCCGGGTCGCCGCCGTGCGCGGCCTGCAGCACCGGCTGGTGCTGTTCCTGTAATGCCATCCTATTTCCTCGCCTTATCCAGTGTGCGGCCCACCATGGCGCAAGCCGGGCAGAAGCCAAACAAGCCCGACAGCACGATGCCGCCCGCTGACAGCGCCAGCAGCGTGCCCCACAGCCCGCCCAGGGCCAGCACACTCCAGGCCGCCACGGCCAGGCCCGCCATCACGCGCAGCACGCGCTCCCAGCTTGGTACATTTTTAACATAGAACATTTTGCCACTCCTTTTCTCAGGTGAAGGGAAATTCCTCACCAGCTAAGAGGCGGCAGCCACGCAATTGGATTCTCAGCCACAAAAATAAATTACACTAGCTCACAGCCCCTCGCCCTAAGGACGCAAATGAAGCCTCTCGGGATTAATGTGAAGGTCGCTCTTGCCACCAGCATCACGTCGATCGTGATGATTGCCGTGGTCACCGTGCTGCAGGCGCAACGCCTGCGCCAGGATTTCACCAAGGTGCTGTTCGCCCAGCAGAACGCCATCGTCACCCGCACCGCCGAGGAGCTGGACGACAAGCTGACCGCCCTGCTGGACGTGATCAGCCAGACCGCGCGCAAGCAGCCGCGCCGCCTGCTGGGCGATCCGGCCGCGCTGCGCGACTGGTACGAAGAGCGTGCCATGCTGTCCATCTTCGACGACGTGATCCTGCTCGACCCGAACGGCACCGTGGTGGCCGACGTGCCCCTGATACCGGGCCGGGTCGGCGTGTCGATCGGCGAGCGCGAATACTTCAAACAGGTGGTCGCCACCCGCAAACCGCTGATCGCCGGCCCGGTCAAGAGCAAGGTCAGCGGCCAGCCCATTGTGCAGCTGGTGGCGCCGGTGCTGGACGACCAGGGCAAGGTGGTGGCGGTGCTGGCCGGCGTGCTGCGCCTGTACAAGGACAATATCCTGGGCCACCTGCGCACCGCCAAAGTCGGCAAGACCGGCTATTTCTTCGCCGTCACGCTGGGCGAACCGTCGATCTATGTGGTGCACCCGGAGGCGACGCGCATCCTGCAGCCGCGCGCCGCCAACGCCAACCCGGCCACCACGCGCGCGCTGCGCGAAGGCTTTGAAGGCACGGTGATCAGCACCAACTCCGCCGGCATCCGCAACCTGACCAGCTACAAGCGCCTGAAATCGACCGACTGGCTGCTGGCCACCGTGTTGCCGGTGCAGGAAGCATTCGAGCCGTTCGAAGGCTTGCAGCTGCACCTGCTGGCGTGGGGCATCGCCGCCTCCGTCATCGCCGCCTTGCTGATCGGCTGGATCACGCTGCAGCTGCTGGCGCCGGTGGCCCGGCTGCGCAATGCAATCCAGGAACTGCGTGCCGCGCCAGGCAATTTCTCGCCGATACCGGTGACACGCAAGGATGAAATCGGCGAGCTGACGGAAGCCTTCAACAGCCTGATGCAGGAGCGCCTGGCGGCCGAAGCCCATTCGCGGACCCTGATGGCGGAAGCCGACCTGCGCGCCGCCGAGCTGGAAGTGGAGCGCGACCGGGCCGAGGCGGCCAACCGCGCCAAGAGCGATTTCGTGGCCAATATGAGCCATGAGATCCGCACCCCGATGAATGCCGTGCTGGGCATGGTCTACCTGCTGGGCAATACCTCGCTCAGCGCGCAGCAGCGCAAGTACCTGACCATGATCCGCTCCTCCGGCCAGTCGCTGCTGGGCATCCTGAACGACGTGCTCGACTTTTCCAAGATCGAGGCGCGGCGCATGGAACTGGCGCCGATCGACTTCGACCTGGACGACGCCATGGCCACGCTGGCCACCACCATGACCATGAATGCCGGCGACAAGGAACTGGAGCTGGCCATCGTCGTCGATCCGGACGTGCCGACGCTGCTGCACGGCGACGCGCTGCGCCTGCAGCAGATCCTGACCAACCTGGCCAGCAATGCCATCAAATTCACCGAGCACGGCGAAGTGGTGGTATCGGTCAAGGCGGCGGTGCGGGTGGCCGACCGCGTGCTGCTGTGCTTCGAGGTGCGCGACACCGGCATCGGCATGACGGAGCTGCAGACCACGCAGCTGTTCAACGCCTTCTCGCAGGGCGATGAAAGCATCACGCGCCGCTTTGGCGGCACCGGGCTCGGGCTGGCGATCACGCGCCGCCTGGTGGAACTGATGGGCGGCCAGATCCAGCTCAAGACCATCCCGCATGAAGGCAGCACCTTCAGCTTCGAGCTGTGGTTCGGCGTGCTGCCCGAGCGCAGCGAGGCGCGCCGCAAGCCGGCCATCGGCGCGCTGCATGTGCTGGTGGCGGACGACAACAGCACCAGCCGCAAGCTGATCGTGCAGCTGCTGCAGGCCTGGGGCTGGGATGCCGATGAAGCCAGTTCGGGCGCCTCGGCCCTGCGCCTGTTCCGCGAGCGCCTGGACAGCCCGCATCCCTACGACGTGGTGCTGGCCGACTGGCATATGCCCGGCACCGACGGCCGCGCCGCCGCGCGCGAAATCCGCCAGGCGGCGGACGGCCACCGCCAGCCCATCGTGGTGACTATCAATGCCTTTGCGCGCGCCCAGGTGGACGAGATCGCCAGCGCGCCGGAGGTGGACGTGGTGCTGGTCAAGCCGGTCACCTCATCCAGCCTGTTCGATGCCATGCACCAGGCGCTGGCGGCCACCGGCACCAGCGAGGAAGCGGCGGCGGCCTCCAACGCCCTGGCCAACCGCCTGCACGGCGTGCATTTCCTGCTGGTGGAGGACAACCTGCTGAACCAGGCGGTGGCGCGCGGCATCCTGGAGGCCGCCGGCGCCACGCTCGACGTGGCGGGCGACGGGCAGCAGGCGGTGGATATCCTGCGCGCCGCGGCCAGCCGCTACCAGATCGTGCTGATGGACATGCAGATGCCGGTGCTGGACGGCTTCAGCGCCACGCGCATGATCCGCGACGAGCTGAAACTGGACCTGCCGGTGATCGCCATGACCGCCGGCGTGCTGACGTCCGAACGCCACCGCTGCACCGAAGCCGGCATCACCGACTTCATCGCCAAACCGGTGGTGATCGAGGAAATGATGTCGGTGATCGAGCGCCACCTGCCGGCGCGGCAGGCGCGCCCGGGACTGGCTGCCAACGACGCCCATGCCGCGCCGCCGGAAGCGGCGGCATCGGAACAGGTGTTCAGCATGGACAGCCTGATGCGCGTGATGGGCAAGGACCAGAAAGGGCGCGCGGTCATGTTCAAGATGGTGCGCGGCGCGCTGGAAGGCGGCATGCAGCCGATGGACGACGCCGATGCCGCGCTGCGCTCGGGGCGCCCGGGCGAGGCGGCGCGCATCCTGCACGGCTTGCGCGGCGCGGTGGGCGTGCTGGGCGCCAAGCGCCTGGTGAAGGCGACGTTGGATGCTGAATCGGCCATCCGCGTCGGCAATCCGGACTCGCTGCCCGGCGTGCTGGCGACGGTGCGCTACGAGCTGGAACAGGTGCTGGCGCAGGGCCGGCGCTGGCTGGAGCAGGAGGACGTGTAAGCGCGCGCCTCAAGGGCGCCGGTTGGCCCAGGCGCCGGCCGCCAGGCCGACGCCGAAGGCGGCATACACCAGCAGCAGCGCGGGGCGCGACAGGCGTTCCTCGAAACCGGGCTGCAGGCGCTGCGGCGTCAGCTGGTAATCGGTGAAGCAGGCCACGGCGGTGGCGGCGGCCGCCGCCGTCGCGGTGCCGGCCAGATCCTTCTTGTCCAGCGTCTTGCGGCAAGTCTTTTCAAACAGCGCAGCCCAGAACACGGCGGCGCCATGGTGGATCAGGTAACCGACCAGCGTGTGCTTGAGCGACGGCGCGTCGGCGCGCGTGGCCGGCTTACCCCAGATCCAGTGGCTGACCGCATTCACGCCGGCGAACACGCTGCCGGTTTCCCGCTTGCCGCAGGCGGCCAGCGCCAGCGTCGAGGCCAGGCTGGCCAGGGCGCCGGGCCACATGCCCTGCCTGAGCGCTTTGCTCCAAGAGTCCATGGCGATCCTCCCTTTTCGTGTAATGTCCGGGGACGGGACCACATTAGCGGGAAACGGCAGGGCGTGGCGCAGCGGAGGAAACGCAGCATGGAATACCTGATCGTCAAATGGCTGCACATCCTCTCGTCGACGCTGCTGTTCGGCACCGGCATCGGCTCCGCCTGGTACCTGCTGTTTGCCGCCATCAGCAGGAACGTGCAGGCCATCGCCGTGGTGACCCGCATCCTCGTCATCGCGGACTGGCTGTTCACCGGCGTCACCATGGTCGCGCAGCCGCTGACCGGCTTTTACCTGGTCCACCTGGCGGGCTACCCGATGCGCACGCCCTGGCTGCACTGGTCTGTCGTGCTGTTCGTGGTCGCGCTGCTGTGCTGGCTGCCCGTGGTCTGGCTGCAGATCAGGATGCGCGACCTGGCCGCGCACGCGATGCAGCAGGGCGCACCGCTGCCCGGCCAGTTCTGGCGCTATTTCCGCGCCTGGGTGGCGCTTGGCATCCCGGCATTCTTCGCCTTCATTGCCGTGTTCTACTTGATGGTGGTGAAGCCGTCCTGGGGATAAATCGCCGCGCCGTCCGCCAGCATGGCGACAAAGCCGGCGATGCGCCGGGCCCGCGTTTCGGCGCGCTTGGCCTGGTGCGTGCGGAACAGGATGGCATAGCGGTTCTGCCCACTGAGCCGGGCGAAGTTGGCGCGCGCGGTGGCGTTGGCATCCAGCGCCGCCTGCAGGTCGGGCGGTACTTCGGCCGCGCTCGACGAGTCGTAGGCTGCGTCCCAGCGCCCGTCCTGTTTGGCGCGTTCCACCTCGGCCAGCCCGGCCGGCTGCAGCAGGCCCTTGGCGGCCAGCGCCTGCACCTTCTCGCGGTTGACTTTGGACCAGATGCTGCGTTTGGCGCGCGGGGTGAACTTCTGCAGCCAGTAGTGGGCGTCGATGCTCTTTTTCTGTCCGTCGATCCAGCCGAAGCACAGGGCGGCGTCGAGCGCCTCCGGATACTGCACCGAGCTTTCCGGCGCGCCTTTCTTGGCGATCTTCATCCAGATGCCGGGCGAGGCGGCGTGCTGCTGCGCCAGCCAGTCCCACCATGCTTTGCCGTCTGCGAATAATTGCTGCTCCATTACAGCCTCACTTTACGTGCCACTTCAACAAAGGCTTTGGCGGCGGGCGAGGCCTGCGCCAGGTTGCGCAGCGCCAGCCCGACGCGGCGCCGTACCGGCGGCGAAAACGGCCGCACGGCAATGCCGGGGTGGCTGCTGGCCAGGTCGACCGGCAGCGCCAGCTCCGCCATGCCAGACACGCCGTCGCCGCGCGCCACCATGCCCAGCACCGTCAGCACCTGCGACATGCGGTAGCGCACCTGCGGACACAGGCCCTGCGCCGCGAACAGCGGCTCGATCAGGGTCGAGCAGCCGGCGTCGGGCATGATGAAGGGTTCGGGCGCCAGGTCGTGCGCGGTAAGCGCCGCCTTGGCGGCCAGCGGGTGGCCGGCAGGCAGCAGGGCCACCATCTGGTCCTCCACCAGATCGACGATATCGAAGCGGTCGTCGGGCTGCTGGACAAAGCCGATATCGACGCGGCGGTCGAGGATCCATTGCAGGGTATCGTCGTCGGTGCCTTCGTCGATGCGCACTTCGATGGCCGGATAGCGCTGGCGGAACACATCGAGGATGGCCGGCAGCAGCTTGAGCGAGGACGTGGGGCCGAAGGAGCCGATGCGCAGCAAGCCTTTATTCAGGCCGCTGGCCAGCGCCACTTCCTGCCGCATCGATTCCGCCAGGCCGAGGATCTCGCGCGCGCGCACCAGCAGGCGCTGGCCCAGCTCCGTGACGTCGGCCACGGCGCCCTGGCGTTCGATCAGCTGCACGCCCAGTTCCTGCTCCAGCGACTTGATGGCGTGCGAGACGGCCGATTGGCTGACGCCCAGGCGCAGGGCGGCGGCGGTGAAGCCGCGCAATTCCGCCACCAGGGCAAAGATTTCCAGTTGGGTGAAGGTCATCGATTCCTCATGAGCTTTTACTCATTTCCGCATGAACTGTGATTAGCATTAATGTATAAGCTCCTTCACTGACACGCAAGGCCCACTGCCATGATTTACCTGAAACTGATCGCCTGCACCCTGATCTGGGGCGGCACCTTCATCGCCGGCCATATTGTCTCGAATGCACTGCCGCCGCTGACGGCCGCCGCCATCCGCTTCTCCATCGCGGCGGCGCTGCTGCTGGTGCTGGCGTGGCAGCGCGAGGGCGGCCTGCCGCGCCTGTCCATGCAGCAGCTGGGCGCCACGGCGGCGCTGGGCCTGACCGGCATCTTCCTGTACAACTTCTGCTTCTTCTCGGCGCTGGGCCAGATGGAGGCCAGCCGCTCGGCGCTGTTCATCGCCATCAACCCGATCGTGACGGCGCTGGCCGCCGCCGCCGTGCTGCGCGAGCGCCTGACCTGGCAGAAATGGGCCGGCATCGGCATCGCCTTCGTCGGCGCCGCCGTGCTGATCACGCGCGGCGAGCCGCTGGCTGCCATGCACGACATCAGCCGGTCGATCGGCCTGGGGGAATTGATGATGCTGGGCGCGGTCTCGTGCTGGGCCGCCTACACCCTGGTGGGACGCGCGGCACTGAAAGGCCTGTCGCCGATTGCCGCCACCACCTATGCCTCGCTGTGGGGCCTGGGCTTCCTGCTGATCGCCGCCTCGCGCGAGCTGCCCGGCGTGGCCTGGACTGCGCTGGGCTGGCAGGTATGGGCGTCGGTCACCTACCTGGGCGCCTTTGGCACGGTGGTGGCTTTTGTCTGGTGGTATGAGGGCGTAAAAGCCCTGGGTCCGGCCCGCACGGCAGTGTTCAACAACCTGGTGCCGGTGTTCGGTGTGTCGCTCGCGGCGCTGATGCTGGGCGAGCAGGTGATGGCGTCGATGGTGGCCGGCGGCCTGCTGGTAGCCACCGGCGTCACCATCACCAACCGGTAACGGCTTCAGGCAAAACGCAGGACGTCCGCCAGCGGGCGGCGCGGCTTCTGCGGCCAGTTGCCCTGCGCCGCGTAGCCGACCGCCAGCAGCATGACGGGCACCTCGTCCGGGCCCAGGCCAAAGGCGGCGTGCACCGCCGCCGCGTCGAAGCCCGTCATGGCGCAGCTGGACAGGCCCATGCCTTCGGCGGCCAGGATCATGGTCATGCCAGCCAGCGAGGCGGAGCGCAGGGCTTCATCGCGCTGGGCGCGTTCATCGCCGGCCATGGAACCATGGGCCATGCGCGTCCAGCTGTCGACCACGGGCTGGATAAGTATGCCTTTATCCACAGCCGGTTTCAGCGCCGCCGCCACCTGGTCGTGCGCGCGCAGCGTGCCGCTGATGATGAAGGTGACCGGCGCATCCGCAACTTTCTGCTGTCCGAAGGACAGGTCGCGCAACTTCTCGCGCGCTTCCCGCGAGCGCACCGCGACAAACTGCCAGTTCTGCACGTTGAAGGCAGAAGGCGCCAGGGTCGCCAGGCGCACCAGTTCCGCTACTTGCGCGTCGCTCACCGGCGCCGCCGGGTCGAAGTAATTGGCCGAGACGCGCGCTTCGATCAAGTCCTTGATGGAGCTGGCCATTATTTCACCTCCTGCATTTTCAGCTGCAGGGTCAGCACGCTGCCCAGCACCACGGCCAGGCCGGCGAGGGCGGTGCCGCCCAGGGCCTGGCCCAGCAGGGCCCAGCCCAGTACCACGGCGGTGGCCGGGCTCAGCAGGCCAAGCGAGGACACGGCCACCGGCGACAGGCGGGTCAGGCCACGGAACCAGAGCAGGTAGGCCAGCAGCGCACCCACCAGCGACAGGTAGGCGTAGCCCAGGATTTCACTGGTCGCCAGCGACGGCGGGAAGGGCGGGTCGGCCAGCAGCGCCAGCGGCGCCAGCATCAGGCCGCCCAGCAGCAGCTGCCAGCCGGCCAGTTCGATCACCGGCAGGCCGGTTTTCCAGCGGCGCGCCAGCCAGTTGCCGGTAGCCATGCTGAGCGCGCCAATCAAGGCGGCGGCGACGCCGATGGCGTCCCATTGCGCATTCGGCGACAGCAGCAGGGCGGCCATGCCGGCCACGCCGGCGACGGCGGCCAGCATCGCCACCAGCTGCGGGCGGCGGCCCTCCCAGCCCCAGGCCAGGCCCATGATCACGATGGGCTGGATGGCGCCTAGCACGGCGGCGAGGCCGCCCGGCAAACGGTAGGCGGCGACGAACAGCAGGGCCTGGAAAGCGCCGATATTCAGGGCGGCCAGGGCAGCGACCTTGGCCCACAGGTGGCGCGGCAGCATGCGGCCGGCAAACAGCACCAGCAGCAGGCCGGCCGGCAGGGCGCGCACGGCGGCGGCGGTAAACGGCCGCCCGGCGGGCAGCACTTCGGTCACGATGACGTAGGTGGAACCCCAGATGGCGGGGGCCAGCGCGGTCAGCGCGGTGTCCAATAGCGGGAACTTTTTCATGGTAGCCAGATTTATCTTGAAATCGAGATATTCAGAAGTGTAGCAGATTTATCTTGAAATCGAGATAAATGGTTATAATCGTCCCCATAGCCTTTTCGGAGACCGCTGTGGATAAAGTCGATTTTTTCCTGGAGCAATGGGCGCGCGAGATGCCCGACCTGGATGTGGGACCGATGGGCGTGATCGGGCGCCTGAACCGCTGTTCAGCGCTGATGCACCGCCGGCTGGACGCGACGTTCGAGCAATTCGGCCTGAGTACCTGGGAGTTCGATGTGCTGGCGTCGCTGCGCCGCTCGGGCGCCCCTTACCAGCTGGCGCCGACCGCCCTGTTCTCGCAGCTGATGGTCACGTCCGGCACCATGACGCACCGCCTGCAGAAGCTGGAAGCGGCCGGCTGGGTGCTGCGCAAGCCGAACCCGGACGATGCGCGCAGCATGCTGGTGCAGCTGTCGCCGTCCGGGCTGGAACTGGTGGAACGCGCCCTGCTGGCGCACGTGGAGAATGAAAAGCGCATCATGGCCCCGCTGGAGGCCGATGCGGCGGCGTCGCTGGATACGCAGCTGCGCCGCTTGCTGGCGATGCTGGAGCCTGAGGCTCCCGGCAGTTCCGCTTAAGCCGGCGCCTTGAAAGCGCCAACCTGGGCGCCGATGCGAGCGCCCATGGCCTCGCCCAGTGCCTGCAGGCCGCTGAGCGGGCGCACCATCACTTCGAAGTCGACGATCTTGCCCGCTTCGTTGAAGCGGATGAAGTCGATGCCCTTCAGCTGCTTATCGCCGACATTGGCGCTGAACTCCAGCACCACGCTCAGGCCATCGTCGGTGGCCAGTTCGCGGTGGTAGGTGAAGTTCTCGAACACCTGGTAGGCGGTGTTCAGCACCAGCACCACCGCCTGCGCGCTGGCGTAAGGCTTGTTGGCCACCGGCGAGCGGAATACCGCATCCGCATCCACAATCGAGGGCAGGGCGGACAGGTCGCCGCTGGCGACCATGCGGTGCCAGCTTTCAAGCGATGCTGCGACGGCGGGTTGCAACTGCATGGGCTTACTCCTTAAATGGCGGCAGCCAGTCGGGTGCCTTGGTTGATGGCGCGTTTCGCATCCAGTTCGGCGGCCACGTCGGCGCCGCCGATCAGGTGAACCTTGCAGCCGGCGTCCAGCAGGCCTTGCTGCAGCTCGCGCAGCGGCTCCTGGCCGGCGCAGACAATCACATTATCCACAGGCAGCACCTGCTGCTGGCCTTCCACCGTGACGTGCAGGCCGGCGTCGTCGATGCGGTCGTAGCTTACCCCGGAATGCATGGCCACGCGCTTGGCTTTCAGGCCGGTGCGGTGGATCCAGCCGGTGGTCTTGCCCAGGCCGTCGCCGACCTTGCTGGTCTTGCGCTGCATCAGGTGCACCTGGCGCGGCGATGGATGCACTTGCGGCGCGCGCAGGCCGCCGCGGTCCTTGTACTGCTCGTCGATGCCCCATTCGGCGAAGAACTTCTCCGGCACCAGGCTGGCGCTCTTGCCTTCGTGGGTCAGGAATTCGGACACGTCGAAGCCGATGCCGCCGGCGCCGATCACCGCCACGTTCTTGCCGACCGGTGCACCGTCGCGCAGCACCTGCAGGTAGCCCAGCGCTTTCGGGTGGTCGATGCCTTCGATCGGCGGGGTGCGCGGCGTGACGCCGGTCGCCAGCACGATGTCGTCGTAGCCGCCGGCGGCCAGGGTCGGCGCGTCGACGCGGGTGTCCAGGTGCAGTTTGACGCCGGTCAGCTCGATCTGGCGGCCGAAGTAGCGCAGGGTTTCGTTGAACTCTTCCTTGCCAGGCACGCGCTTGGCGACGTTGAACTGGCCGCCGATCTCGCTGGCGGCGTCGAACAGGGTCACGTCATGGCCGCGCGAGGCGGCGGTGGTGGCGAAGCTCAGGCCCGCAGGGCCGGCGCCGACCACGGCGATGCGCTTTTTCTGCTGCGCCGGGGCGATAACCAGCTCCGTTTCGTGGCAGGCGCGCGGGTTGACCAGGCAGGACGTGATCTTGCCGGAGAAAGTATGGTCCAGGCAGGCCTGGTTGCAGCCGATGCAGGTGTTGATTTCGGCGGCGCGGTCTTCGCGCGCCTTTTGCATGAAGAAGGCGTCGGCCAGGAAGGGGCGCGCCATGGAGACCATGTTCGCAGCGCCTTCGGCCAGGATGCCTTCGGCCACTTCCGGCGTGTTAATGCGGTTGGTGGCCACCAGCGGGATGCCGACCTTGCCCATCAGGTTCTTGGTGACCCAGGCGAAGCCGGCGCGCGGCACCTTGGTGGCGATGGTCGGGATGCGCGCTTCGTGCCAGCCGATGCCGGTGTTGAGGATGGTGGCGCCGGCCTTTTCAATGGCTTGCGCCAGCTGCACCACTTCCTCCAGCGAGGAGCCGCCTTCCACCAGGTCCAGCATGGACAGGCGGTAGATGATGATGAAGTCCTGGCCCACGCGCTCGCGCACACGGCGCACGATTTCGACCGGGAAGCGCATGCGGTTTTCATAGCTGCCGCCCCATTCGTCCGTGCGCTGGTTGGTGCGGGCGGCGATGAATTCGTTGATCAGGTAGCCCTCGGAGCCCATGATTTCCACGCCGTCGTAACCGGCTTCGCGCGCCAGCACGGCGCACTGGGCGTAGTCTTCGATGGTCTGCACCACCTCTTCGCCGGACAGCTCGTGCGGGGTGAACTGGTTGATCGGCGCCTTGATCGCGCTCGGGGCCACCAGTTTCGGGTGGTAGGCGTAGCGGCCGAAGTGCAGGATCTGCATGGCGATCTTGCCGCCTTCCGCGTGCACGGCGGCGGTCACCTTGCGGTGCTGCGCCACTTCTTCGCCGGTGGTCAGCTTGGCGCCCGCTTTCCATGGCCGGCCCGCTTCATTCGGGGCGATGCCGCCGGTGACGATCAGGCCCACTTCGCCGCGCGCGCGCTCGGCATAGAAGGCCGCCATGCGCTCGAAGCCGTTCTCCTCCTCTTCCAGGCCAACGTGCATGGAACCCATGATCACGCGGTTTTTCAGGGTGGTAAAGCCCAGGTCGAGGGGGGAGAGAAGGTGTGGGTAGCGGTTCATTGGCGTCCTCATTATGCAACTAGTTGCACAAATATAGCCCGGAGGCAGCGTCTATGCAACTGGTTGCATAAAGAATTGTTGCGGGCCTGCCGCGCGCTCAGGCAAGATGGTGCCAACTTCACCATGTTTTCCTGCCATGTCTTTGCCTCACGCGCTGCTGACCTCCCTTTCCGAACGAGCCGGTTCCGGTTCGGAACTGGCCCGGCGCTTCGATAAGTCCATCGGTTTTTTCTGGGCTGCCACCCACCAGCAGATTTACCGCGAACTGGCGCGGCTGGAGGAAGCCGGCTGGATCGAGTCCCTGCCCGCCGAAACGGGCCGCGGCCGCAAACGCGTCTACCAGGTCCTGCCGGCCGGTACCGCCGAGCTGCGGCGCTGGATCGCCGAGAGCGAGGAGCCGCGCCCGCAGCGCGATGCGCTGATGGTGCGTATCCGCGCCGAGGCGGCGGTGGGCCCGGCGGGCCTGGCCGATGAAATGCGGCGCCACCTGGCCCTGCACGAGCAGAAACTGGCGCTGTACCGCAGCTTCGAGGAGCGCGACTTTGCCAGCGACACGGATTCGCGCGAGCGCCGCCTGCAATACGTGCTGCTGAAAGGCGGCATCGCGCAGGAGGAGCTGGCGATCAATATGGCGCGCGAAGCTTTGCGCGTGCTGGAAGGCTAAGGCATGCAGCGCCGCGTCTTCCTGGGGACTGCGGTGCTGGCGACGATGGCTGTCCGCGCACCGGCACTGGCGAAATCCCTGCCGGTGATGAGCCTGTCCACCCTGGACGGCAACGACCCTGCCGCCACCATCGCCGAGCTGGTGCTGCGGGAGGCGTACCGGCGCCTGGGGCGCGAGGTCAAAGTGCAGCGGCTGCCCGGCGAACGGGCGCTCATGTACGCCAATGCCGGCAAAACAGATGGTGAGCTGTACCGCAAACTGGGCCTGGATCGGCAGTACCCCAACCTGGTGATCGTGCCCGTTCCTTTGCTGACGTTTGAACTGGTGATCTTCTCGCGCGGCACCAGCTTGGTGGTCAACGGCTGGGAAAGCTTGCGCCCTTATACGATTGGCTTCGTACGCGGCAACAAGATCGCCGAAGAAAACACCAAGGGCATGCGGGTCGAACCGGTACCGAACCTGGAGCAGGCCTTCACCAAGCTGGTGATGGGTCGCACGGACCTGGTGCTGAGCCACCGTGCATCGGGCATGGCCATCGTGCGCGGGCTGAAGCTGGAGGGCGTGACGATGCTGGCGCCGCCGCTGGCGTCCTTCCCGGCTTATCATTACGTCAACAGCAAGCATGCGGCGCTGGTGCCCGAGCTGACGCGCATCCTCAAGCAGATGCAGGCCGATAAGACCATCGAGCGCATCCAGGCGCGCCATACCACTCTGTGACTTGCCCGCTGGTGGTATTCACCGTTTAACAAAATGTCTCATTTGAGACATCGTCCCCACGCTCTCAAACGCCCCTCCCGCACCGTCTTCAACGGTACATTCTTTTCCGCAACTGGTCTTAGATTGGAAGCATTTTCCAAAACCACTTGACTACCAATTGTGCCCGCCCCACCCTGAAAAAAAGAAGGCAGACCACAACCACGATGACGATGGAGGAGACAAATGGAACGGAAAGTTTCGAGAAGCTTCCTTATAGCCGGTTTGACGGGGAGCATGCTGGCCGCTTGCGGCGGCGGCAATGAAGGCAGCACAACGACGCAAACGCCTGCGCGCATGAAGGCTGCTGCGGCGGCGGTGGCGGATTCCTGTCCGGCCTGGAGCAGCAGTGCAATCTACACGGCGGGCATGTGCGTCACCTACAACGGCGCCGTCTACAAGGCGAAATGGTGGACGCAGAACAATGTGCCAGGCACCGAGCAGTGGGGGCCGTGGGAGCTGCAGGCCACGACGCCTACGCCGACTCCAACACCCACGCCAACCCCGACCCCGACCCCGACTCCGACGCCAACCCCGACTCCTACGCCCACTCCTACGCCGACTCCGACGCCAACGGGCCGCGAGATCGGTTCTTATTTCGCGCAATGGGGCGTGTATGGCCGCGACTACGAAGTGGCCGACATCCACACCACGAAGACCCCGGTCAACGGCGTGCAGACCAGCATTGCCGACCAGCTCACCTTCATCAACTACGCCTTCGGCAACGTGTACCAGAAGAACGGCGGCTACGAATGCGACATGGTGACCCGCACTGAAGTCGGCAACGACAACCCGACCTCGCCGCAAGCCGGCACCGGCGGCGATGCCTATGCCGACTACCAGCGCCAGCCGCGGCGCACCGTCAACGGCCAGGCCGTACCGTGGGACGCACCGCTGTCCGGCAACTTCCAGCAACTGAAGCTGTTGAAGCAGCAGCATCCGAAGCTGAAGGTGTTCATCTCGCTGGGCGGCTGGAGCTGGTCGAAATTCTTCTCGGCCGCCGCCAAGACCGACGCCCTGCGCAAGCAGCTGGCCAAATCGTGCGTGAAGCTGTTCATCGCCGGCGACCTGCCGGTGCAGGACGGGCGCGGCGGCCCCGGTTCGGCGAAGGGCGTGTTCGATGGCATCGACATCGACTGGGAATACCCAGGCGGTGGCGGCCAGGTCTACAACACGGTCGATACCGTCAACGACAAGCGCAACTTCACGCTGCTGATGGCGGAGTTCCGCGCGCAGCTCGACGCGCAGGGCGCCCTCGACGGCAAGCGTTATGCCCTGACCGCCGCCATTGGCGCCGGCGTCGACAAGATCGCCAACACCGAGCCGGGCCAGTACGCGCAGTACATGGACTGGGTCAACGTGATGACCTATGACTTCCACGGCGCCTGGGAGTCGCGCACCAACTTCCACGCCCCGCTGGTACGCGACCCGGCCGATCCCTCGACCGGCAACCTGCTCAAGTACAACATCAGCGACGCCGTCGCCGAGCTGGTGGCGGCCGGAATGCCGAAGGACAAGATCCTGCTTGGCATCCCGTTCTACGGGCGCGGATGGAAAGGCGTTACGGCGGGCCCGAACGGCAACGGCTTGTACCAGGCCGCCACCGGCGGCGCACCCGGCACCTGGGAGCCGGGCAACGAGGACTATAAAACCTTGCGCAACAAAACCGGCCAGCGCTGGTACCACCCGGTGACCAAGCAGCTCTTCCTCTACACCAGCACCGGCGAATGGTGGAGCTACGACGACCAGACCGTCATCAACAGCAAGATGCAGTACATGCGCGACCAGGGCCTGCGCGGCGCCTTCACCTGGCAGCTGGACTCCGACGCCAACGGCGCGCTGACCAGCGAGGTCTGGAAAGGGCGCTAGCCCTTTCTCCCGATGCCGGCGGCGCCCCCTACGCCGCCGGCATTCTTTTTCCGGAGACTCTTATGAAACGTCGTGCGACGGTGCACCACATTGGCATCAGCGACGAATGGCGGCGCTGGATCGCTGAAAACCTGATGCTGGGCCACGCGCCGGAGAAGCTGGCCGGCATCCTGGGCCAGTCCGGTATCCCGCCGCAGGTGGCGCAGGCCGAGATCCTGGCGGCCATGCAAAGCCCCTACCTGCATGGCGTACAGCGCCTGCATAACCGCCTGGCGAAGCGCGACTGGCTGCTCGGCATCCAGGCGCGCCTGAACCGCTTGGCGCCGCAGGAATTGCCGCGCCGCGAGCGTCTGTCGGGCGCAGCCTTCCTGCAGGACCATTACCTGCTCAACCGGCCCGTGATCATCACCGGCATGCTGGACGACTGGCCGGCCCGCAGCCGCTGGACGCTGGAGTGGCTGGCCACGCAGTTCGGCGAGCGGGAAGTGGAAGTGCAGTTCGGCCGCAATGCCGATGCGGACTACGAGATGAACAGCATTGCGCACAAGCGCCGCATGCGCTTCCGCGATTACGTGGCGCTGGTGCGCGGCAGCGGCGCCACCAACGACTTCTACATGACGGCCAACAACGACGGCTGCAACCGGCAGGCGCTGGCCGAACTGTGGCAGGACATGCCGCTGCTGCCGGAGTACCTGGATGGCGAACGCAAAGGCTTCTTCTGGCTGGGGCCGGCGGGCACCGTGACGCCTTTCCATCACGACCTGACCAACAACTTCATGATCCAGGTGATGGGCCGCAAACGCGTGCGCCTGATCGCGCCATGCGAGACGCCGAAGTTGCAGAACCAGCGTCATTGCTTCACCCCCGTCGATGGCCGCGCCATCGACCTGCAGCGCTTTCCCTCGATGGCAGGCGTGCCTGTCATCGACTGCGAACTGGCGCCTGGCGAAATCCTCTTCCTGCCGGTGGGCTGGTGGCATTTCGTCGAGGCGCTGGATGTCTCACTGACCATCTCGGCGACGCACTTCCGCTGGGATAACGATTTTTACAGCAGCTATCCGAACAACCACGATTTCTAATAACGGAGACAGCATGATCAATCGACCCAATTTGCTGATGCTTGCGCTGGTCGGCAGCGCCATCGCCGGCTGCGGCGGCGGCAACGACAGCGCGGACGTCACCGCCAAGCCGCGCCTCATGGCTGCTGCTGCGCCTGCGCCATCGGCCGCTGCCGCCTGCGACGCCTGGAGCGCCAGCGCGGTCTATACCGCTGGCGCCTGCGTGACCTACAACGGCAAGACCTACGTCGCCAAGTGGTGGACCCAGAACAATGTGCCCGGCACCGAACAGTGGGGGCCATGGGCGCTGCAGGACACGACGCCTACGCCGACGCCTACCCCTACGCCGACTCCAACCCCGACTCCGACTCCGACGCCCACTCCAACGCCAACGCCAACGCCGACACCAACGCCAACGCCGGTCGCCTGCCGCCCGGACGGCCTGGTCTCGCCCGTGCCGAACGTCTCCTACTGCGGAGTCTATGACGCGAACGGCCGCGAGAAGCTGGCCAATGGCTTGAACCGCCGCATTGTCGGCTATTTCACCAGCTGGCGCACCGGCACCAACGGCCAGCCCTCCTACCTGGTCAACAACATCCCGTGGACCAACATCACCCACGTGAACTACGCCTTCGCCACGGTTGGCAGCGACGCCAAATTGCAGATCGGCAGCGGCGCCAACAACCCCGACACCGGCATGACCTGGCCCAACAATCCCGCTGCGGCGATGGACCCGACACTGCCGTACAAAGGCCACTTCAACCTGCTCGCGCAGTACAAGAAGAAGCACCCCGGCGTTAAGATCATGCTCTCGGTCGGCGGCTGGGCCGGCAGCGGCGGCTTTTACACCGCCACCACCAATGCGGACGGCAGCATCAACACCAACGGCATCAACACGCTGGCCGACTCGATGGTCGCCTTCCTGCGCCAGTACACCTTCTTCGACGGGATGGATATCGACTACGAGCACCCGACCACCAACAACGAAGCCGGCAACCCGCTCGACTTCCCTCTCTCCAAACCGCGCCTGGCCGGGCTGATGAAGAGCTACAACGTGCTGCTGAAAACCGTGCGTGAAAAGCTCGACACCGCAGCCGTCGCCGACAACAAGTACTACATGCTGACCATCGCCGGTTCGGCATCCGGCTGGGTACTGCGCGGCGAGGAAAACCTGTCCGGCCTGAAGTACCTGGACTATGCCAGCCTGATGTCGTACGACCTGCACGGCGGCTGGAACCAGTACGTCGGCCCCAACGCGCCGCTGTTCGACGACGGCAACGACGCCGAACTAAAAGCCGGCAACGCCTACCAGTACGGCGGCATCGGCTACCTGAACGTCGACTGGGCCTACCGCTACTACCGCGGCGCGCTGCAGGCCGGCCGCATCAACATCGGCGTGCCGTACTACACCCGCGGCTGGAAGAACGTCAGCGGCGGCACCAACGGCCTGTGGGGCACCAGCCCGACCGTCAGCGACACCGTGGTGTGCGCCGGCGTGCGTACCTGCGGCATGGGCGCCACCGGCATCGACAACGTCTGGTACGACCTGGACGCCAACGGCAACCCGACGCCCGGCGGCGGCAACCCGCTGTGGCATGCGCTGAACCTGCAGAACGCCATCGTGCCGTCCTATCTGGATGCCTACGGCGTGACGGAAAAGACCATCACCGGCACCTATACGCCGCACTACAGCGCCACCATGGCCGCGCCATGGCTGTGGAACGCCACGCGCAAGGTATTCATCTCGACCGAGACTGCGCAGTCCATCGCGGCCAAGACGCAGTACGTGGTGAACAACGGCATCGGCGGCATCATGATCTGGGAGCTGGCCGGCGACTATGCCTGGGATGCGGCCAAGGGCGAGTACGGCATCGGCTACACGCTGACCACCAACGTCGCCAACGCCTTCCGCACCGCCAGTGCCTATGGCGCGCTGCGCGCCGAAAGCGCCATGCCGGAGAGCAGCGCGAAAGTCAGCATCTCGCTCGGCGGCTGGAAGCTGGGCGACAGCAACTACCCGATCAACCCTGTCATGACGGTGACTAACAACACCAGCGTCACGATCCCGGGCGGTTCGGTGGTGGAGTTCGACTATCCGGTATCGGCGCCGGCCAATATGAGCGACCAGTCGGGCTATGGCCTGAGCGTGATCAAGGCCGGCTACACGGGGCCGAACAATATCGGCGGCTTCAAGGCCAACTTCAACCGCGCCCGCTTCACCATCCCGGCCTGGCAATCGCTGGCGCCCGGCGCTTCGGTGTCGCTGACGCTGAACTACACCTTGCCGATCAGCGGACCGTCCGCCTACACCATCACGGTGAACGGCGTGAAATACGCGCTCAGCGAGGAGTATCCCGAGCTGCCGCTTGTCCTCAAATAGGAGCGCGATATGCGAGCAACCAGTCTAGCAACACTGGCCGCCGCGCTGCTGCTGTCCGCCTGCGGCGGCAGTGGCGGCGCGGCGGACAGCGCCCCGGCGCAGCGCACGGCAGCGCGCGGCGCCGTGCCCGGGGCGGCTGCCGCCGCCTGCCCGGCATGGAGCGCAAGCCAGGTCTATACGGCCGGCATGTGCGCCATTTACCAAAGCAAGCAATACCAGGCCAAGTGGTGGACGCAGGGGAATGCGCCCAGCCAGGCCGACACCTATGGCCCCTGGAAGTACATTGCCGATGCTAGCGATCCGCCGACCGACCCGGGCGATCCCGGCACCCCGCCAGGCGGCGTGCCAACCAAAGCCGCCGCCGAGGCGCGCGAGCAGGCTTTGACCGACAATGACTTTTTCCGCAGCGTGAAGGCCTCCATCCGCACGCTGGATAACGCGGCGGTCGATGCGGTGGCCCCCGGCGCCGCCGGCAACCCGGCCAACGTCAAACGCGTGGAGCGCCTGCTGCCGGCGGCGAAATGGGAGCACTATTTCCCGTTGCGCGAGCCAAGCTACGAATACCGGCGCTTCCTGCAGGCGGTGGCGAAGTTCCCGGCGGTGTGCGGCGATTACAGCGACGGCAGGAATGCCGACGCCATCTGCCGCCATTCGCTGGCGACCATGTTCGCCCACTTCGCACAGGAGACCGGCGAGCACAATGCCAGCCTGCCGCTGCCGCAATGGCGGCAAGGGCTGAAGTACTTGCGCGAGCTGGGATGCACCGAAGAAGGGCCGGGCTGTGGCTACAACACCGAGTGCAACGATCCGGTATTCAACTCGGTCTGGACCTGCGGGAAGAATGCCGACGGCAGCTTCAAGAAGTATTTCGGGCGCGGCGCGAAACAGCTTTCATACAACTACAACTACGGGCCGTTCTCGCAAGTGATGTTCAACGGCGACCAGTCGGTGCTGCTGAAGAACCCGGACCAGGTGGCGTCGACCTGGCTGAACCTGGCCTCGGCCACGTTCTTCTTCGTCTACCCGCAACCGCCCAAGCCGTCGATGCTGCATGTGATCGATGGCAGCTGGGTGCCCAATGCCAGCGACCGCGCGGCGGGGGCGGGCAACAACTTCGCCACCACCATCATGATCATCAATGCGGAATGCGGCACGGGCACCGAGAAGCCGGCGGCGCAGAACCGCATCGATTACTACCGGCAGTTCGCGGCTGATCTTGGATGGGATGTGGCGGGGGAACAGCTGTCATGCGCCACCATGCAGCGCTTCGGCCCCGCCAGTTCCGCCTCCTACAACATCTATTGGGAGAAAAACTGGAACAGCGGGGGCGATTACCAATGCCAGCTGGTGAGCTACCAGACGCCGTACAACGCGCTCATCGCCGGCAACTATGTGAAGTGCGTTGAGCGTAACTGGGGCGTTACGCTCAAGTAGGACTGGTCAGCGCTGGCTCACCGAGCCGGCCTGGCCGACCTGGCCCAGCGATTCGGCCATGCGCACCATCTTCACAAACTCGGCGCGGTAGCCGTCCGGATCGGCGCCGCGCGCACCCTCCGCGAGTTTGGCGATGTCGCCGTAGCTGAAGTCGGCCACCTGCTGCTCACCGCGCAGGCGCTGGCCGAAGGCGGCCACGGCGACGGCGAAGCGCTGGTCGTCCGGCGCCGCGTCGAGCGATGCGCGCGCGGCATCGGCGCGTACCGCGTGCTCAAGCTGCTTGCTGGCCGGCTGGCCGGGCAGCTTGTAGCGCACCTTGACGAAGCACAGCTCATCGCCCTTGGCCGCCGCTTTCTGCTTGGCTGGCTTGCCATAACGCAGCGGATCGACCAGCTTGCCGGCGTTGGCGGCAGGCGTGATTTCGTAGATGGCGGTCACGGTGTGGCCGGCGCCCATGTCGCCCGCATCCACCTTGTCGTCCTTGAAGTCCTGGCGCGCCAGCATGCGGGTTTCGTAGCCAACCAGGCGGTAGGCTGCCACTTGCGCCGGGTTGAATTCGACCTGCACCTTGACGTCGTTCGCAATCGGGAACATGGTCGAACCGAGTTCCTGCTGCAGCGCCTTGCGCGCTTCCAGCAGGTTGTCGATGTAGGCCGCATTGCCGTTGCCGGACTGGGTCAGGCGCTGGATCAGGGCGTCGTTCAGGTTGCCCAGGCCGACGCCGAAGACGGACAGGTAGATGCCCGACTTGCGTTTATCGACGATGAATTTCTCCAGCTGCTTAGGATCGGTGATGCCGATATTAAAGTCGCCATCCGTCGCCAGGATAATGCGGTTCACCGCTTTCGGGTCGAAGTTGCGCTCGGCCTGCGCATACGCACGCTGCAGGCCGTCGCCGCCGGCCGTGCCGCCGGATGCCCGCAAGTTGTTGATCACGTCGATGATCTTGTTCTTGTCCTTGCCGCTGGTCGGCTCCAGCGCCACGGCGGTGCCATTGGCGTAGGTAACGATGGACACCACATCGTCGTCGCGCAGCTGCTCGGCGAACAGGCGGAAGCCTTGCTGCAGCAGCGGCAGGCGGTCGCGCGGCCCCATGGAGCCCGACACATCGACCAGCAGCACCACATTGGCGCGCGGGCGCTGCGTCGCCTTGATGTCGTAGCCCTTCAGCGCGATGTGGACCAGCTGGTTGCCTTGCTGCCAGGGGCTGGGCATGACCTCGGTGGTCACGGCGAATGGCTGGCTGGGCTGGCTCGGCGCCGTGTACTTGTAGGGGAAGTAGTTGACCATTTCCTCCACGCGCACGGCTTGCAGCGGCGGCATGCGGCCGTCGGACAGCATGCGGCGCACGAAGGCGTAGGAGGCGGTATCGACGTCGACGCTGAAAGTCGATACCGGCTGCTCGCTCACCAGCACGGATTTGTTGCCTTCCTTGTCCGGGAACTTGTCGGCGGATTGCGGCGCTGGCGCAAACTGCGGTACCGGCGCCGGACGGACGGCGTTCGCCACTGGCGCATAGGCGTGCGGTGCAGGGCGCTGCAGCTCTTGTAGGGCGATGTGCGATCCGCTCACCACCACTTTGGAGCGGGTGTCGGCTGGGGCCGGCGGCACCGGCGCTGCCGGCGGCGCAGGCGGCGCAGGGGTCGGCGCCGCTTCACCCACCGGCGTCAGTCGCGGCGGCTGCGCGGTGCAGGCGGCCAGCGCCAGCGCGCCAATGGCCACGACCGGTGCCAGTACTGGGGTCTTTTTCATGTTGAGGGTCCTTTGGAGTTATTGTCCTGCTAACTTCCTCCAAATACCCGCGCCATGCAACGACGATTACATTTTGTATCAGCGTAAGAAGCCGAGATCACGCGTGTTGTAGTTCGCCAGGTTGGGCAGCAGCGCCAGCAAATCGCTGTCGCTGGCGCCCAGCCACTTGCCCAGGGTGGCCGCATACTGGTCGACCGAGGTGCTGGGCAGCAGGCGGCCCTGGCCGACGTCGTCCGGACCGTTATTGGCGAACACCGGCGCCGTGCCGTACAAGCGCTGGCCCTTGACCGCGCCGCCCATCATGAAGTGCGTGCTGCCCCAGCCATGGTCGGAGCCGTCGTTATTGGCCACCAGCGTGCGGCCAAAATCGGAGGCGGTGAAGGTGGTCACCTTGTCGGCCACGCCCAGTTCCTGCGTCGCCTTGTGGAAGGCGGCCATGGCTTCGCCCAGCCTGCCCAGCAGCACCGGGTGGGTGGCGGCCAGGTTGTCGTGGGTGTCGAAGCCGCCCATCGAAACGAAGAATACCTGGCGCTTGGCACCCAGGCTGCCGCTGGCGGAGATCATGCGCGCCACCATTTTCAGCTGGTCGCCCAAAGAGTTGGAGGCGGGAAAAGCGGTCTGCAGCGGCGGTGCCGACGCGAAGGCCGCCGTCAGTGCGGCGTTGGCATCGACCGAGCGGCGCGTGACGCGGTTGTATTCGTTTTCCAGCTGGTGCGTGCGCTGCTGCGTCACCAGCGTGCGCAAGGCATCCGATGCGGCGGAAGATCCGAACAGCGGCGACTTCAGGCCGCTGAACTGCATCGAACCGCTGGCCGAGACCTGGTACTGCACCGCCGATTTGCCGACCATGAAAACGGCATTGCCCGATACGTTGACGCAGGTGAAGGTGGCATTGCCATTGCCGGACTCGAACAGGTCGCCCAGGCGCCCACCCCAGCCGGAGATGGCGCCCTCCGGCCGCGAAGACTGCCAGATCGACTGCTGGTCATTGTGCGAGAACAGCTTGGGCGGCAGCGGTACGGTGCGGGCCTGGTACTGCGCCTTGGTGGTGGGCCGCACCAGCGGGCCGACGTTCATCATCACGCCCAGCTGCCCAGCGTTAAAGATCGGCAGCAGCGGCGCCAGGGCCGGCGCCAGCGCGAACTCGCGCGCGACGCCGGTGGAGTCGAGCACGGGCGCGCTGGCCGCCAGCGCGGTAGCGGCCAGCGCGTCGCGCCCGTAGGCGAGCGTGGGCCGCAGCAGCTGGTAGGCGGCGTAGCCGTTGGCGTCGTAGGGGACGACGGTATTGCCGTTGTCGTTGCCGCCGTACAGGAAGATGCAGACCAGGGCCTTGTAGTCGCTCGCCGTGGCCGCCGCCGCTTCCGCGATCGACAGCAGGTTGATGGCCCAGGGTGCGGCGACGCCCGCCATGCCGAGTGCCGATGCGCGCTTGAGGAAGGCGCGGCGCGATGCTTGCTGTGTCATGGTGGGAGCCTTTATTTCTGGACGATGAATTCGGGGGAGGCCATGACCAGCGTCAGCGCCGCATAAACGCGGTTGGCGCGCGCCGCGTCGGTGCCGGTCGGCATGCTGTTGATGGCATTGCGGATCAGGGTCACTGTGTCCGTGCTGAGCTGGCCCGCCGCCAGCACGAGATTGATCTCGTCCAGCAAGGCCGGTACGTTGTCGGCCAGCGGCAGCAGGGTGGAGTAATCCGCCTTGACGTCGCCGACGCCTTTGCTGATCGCGGCCTGCATGTAGTTGGCGTAGCCGACCACGCTCGATTCGTTCACGATCTGGAATTCCGGCGCGACCACGCCCAGCGCCGGCGGCACATAGCCGGGACGGAAGAAGTTGAACACGCTGGCCGAGCGCAGCGGGCTTTGGCCGAGGCGCGTGGAGGGGTCGCTTGTATTGCCGATTGCCCAGGCGTCGCTGGCCGAACTGGCGTTGAAGGCGCGCGCCCAGGCGGCAAAGCGCAGGATCGGTTCGCGCACCTTGCCGAAACTGGACGAAGCCAGGCTGGCGGCGGAGCGCGCCTCCTGGTCCAGCAGGATGGCCTTGACCACCGCTTTCAGGTCGCCTTTGACGCCGCTGCCGTTGTCGTTGAAGACCGCCGCCACGCGCGCCACGTAGGCCGGCGCCGGATTGCCGGTCACCAGGCGCTGGATCAGCTGGCGCGAAATGAAGGGTGCCACGTTCGGGTGGGCGAAGATGGTGTCGAGCGCCTTGCCCAATGCGGTGGTGGCATCGGTGCCGCTGCCGATGGTGGTGCCGAGGAAGGTCTTGTCGCCGGTTTCGTACTTGCTGCCCACCTGGATCATGGCGCGCTTACGGTAGTCCGGCGTATCGTTGCTGGCGCCGGCCATGTCGTAGTCCCAGCCGGTGAAGACGCGCGCCAGACCCGAGATATCGGCCTGTGTATAAGTTTCCTGCTCGGTGGCGGTGCCGTCCGGGTTGAGCTTCAGCAGGCCGATGGTGAACAGTTGCAGGATCTCGCGCGCGTAGTTCTCGTCCGGCATGGAGCCAGTCTTGGGATTGGCCTTGGCGTTGCCGCGATAGGTCAGGTACTCGCCCATCGACGGCGAAAGCGTGACCTGCTGCAGCAGGGTGCGGTAGTTGCCGAAAGCGTTGGCTTCCAGGATGTCCATGTAGGCGGCGCCGGTGAAGGCGCGCCAGGCGCCGGTGAAGCCGTCCAGCGAAGCCACCACGATTTCGGACAGGGCCAGGGTCACGCGCTGGCGCAGCGTATCGGGCGAGGCGAGCAGCTTGCGCCACACGGCCGCGTCGATGCCGGCCTGGCTGTTCTTGTGTTCGAGGGCATTGAAGCCTTTGGCCACCAGCCAGTCCCAGCGCGTCTGCGAAGGTGGCAGGGCCATTTGCTCATCCAGCCACTTGCTGTAGCCGATGGCCTGCACGCGCGCGATCTGCTCGCGCGTGGCGCCCATCGAGGCCTGGGCCAGGAAGCGCGAGGCCTGGGTTGCGGAGACAGTCTCGACCGGGGTTGGCGGCACGGGCGCGGTACCGCCGCCGGTACCGCCGCCTGTATTGCCGCCGGTGTTGCCGCCACTATCGCTGCCGCCGCCGCCGCAGGCGCCCAGCAAGGCCGCAGCCGCCAAGCCGCCTGACAATTTCGGCAAGCTTGCACATTCCGTCGAATCGTCCATCACCCGCTCCTGAATAATTTCCCTCAAGAATTTTATAGCTGTACAGCTCGCTGTGCCAATCGTGCGCGGCTTTACGTCCACATTTGCGGCGCCAATGCTGGTGCAAGCGCCAGGAAGCGGCGTTCGCCATTGCTGACTGGCTTGCGTGAGGCTATGCTGAAAAGCGGCGTGGAGGGTTCGACATGGAGCGTCGTCGTCTACTGGTGGGTCTTACTCTTGCGGCAATGTTGCCCCTGGCGCCGGGCCAGCAGCTGCGTGAAATCAATATTTCCACTCTGATCGGCACCGACCCGGCCACCACGATTGCCGAACAGATTGTGCGCGAGGCCTATCGCCGCCTTGGCATCAACCTGGTACTGCATCGCCTGCCCGGCGAACGGACGCTGGTCCAGGCCAATGAAGGCAAGATGGATGGCGAGCTGTATCGCAAACTGGGGATGGAGCGCGAATATCCGAACCTGGTGATTGTTCCCGTTGCCCTGCAAACCTACGAGCTTGTGATCTTCACGCGCGGCACGTCTTTTATTGTCAGCGGCTGGGAGAGCTTGCGCCCGTACACCCTGGGCTTTGTGCGCGGCATCAAGATCGTGCAAGAGAACACCCACGGCATGAAAACCGAGGCGGTCGCCACCATGCCGCAGGCGTTTGAAAAGATGATGATGGGGCGCACCGACCTGGTGCTGGGCAACCGCAGTTCCGGCATGGCGGTCATCAAGGCCCTGAACCTGGAGGGCATTACCGTGCTGGAGCCGCCCCTTGCATCCTTCCCGGTCTACCACTATGTGCACAAGAGGCACGAGGCGCTGGTGCCGGAGCTGACCCGGGTCTTGCGCCAGATGCAGGCCGACAAGACCATTGAGCGCCTGCAAAAGGGTACGCCGCCTTAGGCTTTTACAGCATGGCATCCTGCAGCTTGTGCCTGCCGAGGTGCGTTCGGTTGCCGCCGCCGTCAGCCTGCCCAGCCCAACTGCGGATTACTTGACGTCATGCAGCGTTACCTTGGCGGGAGCAATCTCGGTCACGCCGTTGTCCGGCAGCGGTGCATAGCGGCCGGCATCGAGCGGCTTGAGCGGCGCCTTGCCGCGCCCGCTGGCCGGGGTGGCGGGCTGGCTGGCAAGCGCTGGCCGCGGTTTGGCTGCCGGCGCAGGGCCTGCGGCGCCCGCGCGTGCCACCGGCGCGCTGGCGGCGGCTGGCGGCGCACCGGTCTCGGATGGCGCATCGCGCGGCGCGGATGCAGTCCGGTTGCCGGCGGCGGAACCGTTGTTGCGCCGTTCGGCCTGGGCCGGGTCCAGCATGCTGGTAAGACGGCCTTCACTCCAGAACCAGACCAGCCCGTCGGCGCGGCCGCCTTCCTGCTGTGCCATCCAGGCCTTGCCGTCGGTACTGAAGCGCAGTGGCTGGCTGCACTTGCCGGGCGTGCTGTTGATACTCCACATGCCAACCTGGTAGCCGGACAGCTCGTACAGCTGGTGTGCATACGGGCAGGCCCGGGTTGGCGTGTGCACGGCGATCAGGTCGTAGCCTGGCAGGCGCTGGATATCTGCCACGCGCGGATCCTCCACCCGGCCCAGGTCGATCAGCTTCATGCGGTCATACAGTTTGATCTGGTATTGCTGGCTGGCCGTACGCCGCAGCACGACTTCCGCAGCTCCAAGCTGGAACGTCTGCAGCTTGTTGGATGTCAACTCGTCCGTATCGAAACCGACGATGGTGCGGTTGCCCTGCTGGCTGACGACACATGCGGTCAGCAGCAGCAGCAGCAGCAGTACGGCCGGGCGCGCAGGGGCACTGGCGCGCAGCGGCATTTCAGATCTCCACCAGGACTTCGCCCGCCGGGTCGAGCAGGCGCACCTTCATGACTTGCAGCTTGAGGCGGCGGTTGCTTGGATCGGCGTCCTGCACGTAGGCGTAGGTCTGCAGGCGCAGCTGGGCGTATTTGCTCAGGTAACCTTCAATCCGGCGTGCCTTGGCTTCGTCGCTGACCGGGAAGCTGGTGAACTGACCACTGTTGGTGGTGGCCAGCGTGTACTTGCTGTTGTCGTAGAAGTAGGTGTAGCGGTTGCTGTCGGCGAACTCCTTGATGGCGAACGACTTCTTCTCGAAGTTGTAGCGCTCCAGCAGGCTGTTGTCCTGCTGTTCGGTAAGAATATAGCGACCGCCCTTGGCAGCAGCAATCTCCTGGTCAATGCGCGGTTTCAGCGCCGTCACGATATCGTTGCGCTTGAAGCTGTCGGTGGTGCGGCTGTAGTCGCTGGAATAGTCCTGGGCGATGTCTTCGTACGGGACCGGCAGGTTCGCCAGCGCAAAGTACAGGAACATGACCTGGTGGCCACTGTCGATCTTGCGATAGCTGCTCAGCGGGGTGGCGGCATCGCCTTTCGGCAGGGCCGCCTCGGCCACTTTGGCCACGGTGGCCGGATCTTTCAATTCGGCCAGGCCGGGTTCCGGTGCGGACGCCGCTGCGGCCGGCGTATCAGCGTTCTTGCCGCATGCGGCAAGCGTCATGGCCAGCAGCGCTGGCACTGCAACGCGAGCGAAGGGAAGTTTGTTTGCGACGGTCATATCAGTTCTCCTTGGATTATTGTTTCTGTTTCAGGGCACGCACGCCCAGGTAGGCCAGGTAGGCGGCGGCGGCCAGCGAGAGGTAGGTGCCAAAGCCGAGCGAGATGGCTTGCGACATTTTTTGCATCATGGCGTCGGCCACGTCTTCCATGCCGCGGCCACCGAAAGCGCGCATGCTGTCGCGTGCGGCGCTGGCCATGCTGTGCATCTTCATGTAGATGCCAAGGCCGGCCAGGACCAGGAAGGCCAGCGGCGCGCAATAGCCGAGGGCGGCGTATTTGTGGCGCGAGAAGGTGGGCAACAACGGCGCGGCCATGGCCAGCGCGCAGAGCACGCCGTACAGGCCGCTGCTGCCACCGCCCAGCTGGCCGAAGCTTTCCATGCTGGCGCCCATGTTCGCCAGACGCAGCACGTCGAACATGGTGAGGCCCTGCTTCATGCCCGCCATGACGGTGACGCTGAGGGCCGGCAGCCACAGCCAGCTGACCAGGATGGCGAGCATGGCGCCCACCACCGGCTTGCCGATGCGATCGACATACGCCAGCAATGCCGGCTTGCCGTCGTCCAGTGCTTTCTTGGCCATTGCTTTGTACTTTTCCAGGTCTTCCGCTGCGACGTTGACGGGCGTTACGCTGCTGATCTCGCCTTGCGCGTCAAAGGTGACATCGACCTGCATCTGCACTTGCGGCGCCGAGGTGCCGTTCCAATGCTGCTCCAGGGAGAAGGTCTTCTTGGCGCCGCTCACCGCGATCAAGCCCGGGCCAGCGTTGGTGTCGCGCAGGATGGTGCCGCGCGCAGTGGACGGCGCGGCGGGTGCGGTGGCGGCCGGCGGCGCTGCCTGGGCAGCGTGGTTTGGCTTGCCGCATTCGTCACAGAAGCGGGTTTCGATGGCAAGCTCATTGCCACAGTCGTTGCAGTGGACAGGTGTTGTGGACATGACGACTCCTTTAAGGGGGTTCTTGGGGTTGATTTCAGAGGGAGGAAACGACGCGCTGTTCGCCAGCCTTGACCAGCCGCAGGCTGGCATCGCTGGAAGTAGCCAGCTTGCCGTTCAGGTAAACATCGGTATGAAGGCGATAACTGCCCTCTGGCGCGCTGTGCGGCAGGCGCAAGGTGAAGTTGTTGGTGAACTCACCGCTGCCGCCACTGGTATCGACCAGCTTCTCGCCGCGTTTGAATTCCTTGCCCTCCGGGTCAAAGGCCACCAGCACTTCCTTGATTTCGCGGATCGCTTCGCCGGTGCCGGCAACAGCGCGGATCTTCGACTGCAGCTTGATGGGATCGCCGCTGCGGGCCTGACCCTGCGGCGAGAGCGCGCTGGCGTAGTCCACCACCTTGGCGGTAGGCGGCAAGGCATTGCGGTTGCTGCTACGGTATTTTTGTTCGACTTCGGCCGCCGACTGGGTGCGCGCGGAGGCGACTTCGATCACCGCGCAGGCAGCCAGGCCCAGCATGGCGCCACGGACCACGCCGCGCTTGCCATCGACCAGGCCCCCGAGCACAGCGCCACCAGTGGCCATCAGGCCGCACTTCAGCACAGTATTGTTGTCATCCGCGCCCCCCATATTTGGCGTGGCGCAACCACTGCTTGCCAGCGCGACTGCCAGCGCGAGTACGATTGCTTTGGTTTTCATTCAGCTTCCTTTGAGCGTTGTGTTATTCGATCGAGCTGCCGTTGCGCAGCGCTTCCAGTTGCTTGGCCTTGGCCTTTTCCAGCAACACGCGGGCGGCGCGATTGTCGGGTTCCAGGTCGAGGATGTTTTCGGCGGTGGCGATGGCCTTGTCGAACTGCGCGCGCTGCAGGTATTGCTCGGCGCGGGAAAGCAGGGCCTGTGATTTCTCATCGGCTGGAATGGCTGGCTTCCCGGCCGCAGGCTTCGCTGCTGGCGCCGGGCGTTGCGGTGCTGGTGCGGCTTGAGCGGCGGGCCCACGTACAGCCGGCGCGGTTGCTTCGGCAGGGACGGAGCCTGGTGCCGCAGGAGCTGTCGCTGCTGGCGCCGTTGCCGGCCGTGCTGGCTCTGCTGCAATTGGCGCGATGGCTTCCGGCACTGCAGCCGGGGCCGGGGAGGCAGGGGTCGGGGCCTTTGGCAGCGATGGCGCTGGTGCAGCCTCAACGGTCGGCGCAGCAGGCGCACTGGCGGATGGCGCGGATGGTTTGAGGACAATGACGGCGGCCCCAACGGCAGCCAGAAGCAGGCCGGCACCGGCCAGCGCAACGACTTTCGTGCGGGATTTGGAGCTGGCCTCTGGCGCTGGCAGTTCGTCCTTCCGTGCCGGGATCGGCCCTGCCACGGTCGCCGGCGGTACCGGCTGCAGTGCGGGCGGCGTCAGCAACGCCGCGGCAACATCGGCCGCCGCCTCGGCTGGCGCGACAGGCTCGTCCACCACTGGCTGCGGCGCTACCGGCACGACCGCCAGCAATTCATCCAACTCCGACTGGTCCGGCACAAGTGCGCTCGCGGCCGGCGCCTTGGCGACTGGCTGCGGCGCTGCCGGCACGACAGCCAGCAATTCGTCCAACTCCGACCGGTCCGGCTCAAGCGCACTTGCGACCGGCGCTGCGGCGACTGGCTGCGGCGCTGCCGGCACGACAGCCAGCAAATCATCCCGCTCCGACTGGTCCGGCACAGGCGCGACAGCCGCGGCCTCCGCTTTATCTACCGCGCTACCGCAACCGCCGCAGAACTTTGCGCCTGGGTTCAACGGGTGGGCGCAAACCTTGCAGGCTTGCGTAATCTGCTCCGCCAGCTTCGTTCCACATTTTTTGCAGAACTTTGCGTGCGGCGCATTGGTGGTATCGCAAGAGAGGCAGATAGACATTCTTATTAGATTCTTGATTAATTTATTAGGGGTATTGCCAAGAGAGAAATTCAGATAGCATACGTATAATTTTTTGGGTGCTTAGAAGCTTGCTTTCGCCTGCCTTGCCCCTTAATCGCAGGTACCCCGATTCAGGTTCAATCTTTGTGAAAAAATTTTTGAAAAAAGATGAAAAACCTTCCGCGTCACGAAGTTAAAAATTTATTGAACCGGGCAGCCCGGGGCGATCATTCAGCCTCAAGTCGGCTTTACGCCTTTTACCAACCCGGGGTCTACGGATTTATCCAAAAGAGCGTCTGGGACGAAAGCGCTGCCGACGAACTGACGGTCGAGACAATGGATACAGCGTTCCGCAAACCCGATGCCTACAACGGGTTGGCCGAGTTTTCCACTTGGCTGTGTGGGATTGCCCAAAACAAGGTGAGGGAATGGCGGCGTAAAAACGCCAAGTATTTGAGGGAAGTCAGCGTCGACGATCCGCACATCCTGGACGCTGCCCTGGACCCGGTGTGGGATGCACTCTCTTTAATTGAAGAACGCGAACTGGGCGACGCGATCCTGGAATGCATGGGGAAATTGCCAGAAGCACAACGTGATGCGATTTATTGGACTGCCGTTGAAAACTGCAGTCTCGAAGAAACGGCTTTAAAAATGGAAGTCGCCGGCGGGACCATTAAGTCCCGGCTCTTTTACGCAAGGCGCGCAATTCGTCATTGCCTGGAACGGGCGGTAGGCGAGGACTACCTGGGAGGAAAAATTGGATGATGTAACGCGCAGGCGCGAATTCCGCACCTTATTGCCGTTTTATATCAACGGCACCCTGGATGAAACCCAGACCAAAATGATGGAGGAATACCTGGCGGCGCACCCGCGGGCAAAAGATGAATATCTGTTTGCCAAGCGCCTGGCCGAAGCCGCCAACCTGCCCATTGAACGGCGCGATCCCATGGCCGGCTACGACATTATCAAGGCGCGCATAGACGCGCGCCTGGCCGAGGGCACGCCAAGCCTGTTCAGCCGTTGGCGCGAGCAATTCCGCGCGTGGGGCTTTACCCCGGCACTGACCCTGACCCTGGCCTTCTGCAGCGTGCAGCTGGTACTGTCCGGCGCCATTGTCCTGCCAGCCCAGAAGCCGGAGGTCAACCTCACGCGCGGCGTGGCGACAGCGCAGCAGCGTGTGCACCTGAAGGTCAGCATCAAACGCAATGCCGCCTACGGCGACGTGGTGGCCCTGCTGACGCGCGAGCGTTGCCATATCGTCTGGGGGCCGACGCCATCCGGCGAACTATGGCTGGCGCTCGACGAACCGCGCGACGTGCCGCGCGTGCGTCAAGCGCTGGCCCAATCGGCGCTGGTTGAGGACGTACTGGAGATACAGCAGCCATGAAGCGGCGTCACCTGCTTGCCCTGGGCGCCCTGTCTTGGTGGCCGACACTCGGACTGGCGGCAGCGGCCCAGAGCCAGCCGCCGGGACGCTTTGCGCTGGTGATCGGCAACGGAGCCTACAACACCAACGCATTGCCGAATACCCGGCCCGATGCCCAGCTCATTGCCGCGACGCTGGAGAAGGCCGGGTTTGCGGTCAGCCTGAAGAAGGACCTGGACCGCAGCACCATGTTCGAGGCCGTACGGCGCTTTGCGGCCGACTTGCCGGCCGGCTCCACCGCGCTGGTGTACTACGCGGGCCATGGCATGCAAATCAGCGGCAACAACTACCTGTTGCCGGTCGATATCACGCCCACCAGCGAAGCCGGCCTGGCGCAACGCGCCTTCCCCTTGCAGGCCCTGCACGAAAGGCTGGCGCTGGCGCGCTCTGCCGTCAACATCATCATCCTGGATGCCTGCCGCAACAATCCTTTCCAACCGGTGCCGGCTGTGCGCCTGCGCAGTTATGCCAACCTGGGCCTGGCTGGCAGCAGCGTGCCACGCGGGACCCTGGTGGCCTATTCCACGGCGCCCGGCCAACTGGCCGAGGATGGCACCGGGCGCAAACACAGCATTTACACGGAAACCCTGGCCGGGCTGCTCAGCCAGCCAGGCCTGACCGCCGAAAACCTGTTCCGCCGCCTGTCGGACGAGGTGCGGCGCCGCACGCTGGAAGACCAGCAACCGTGGTACGAATCCTCGCTGGCGGGCGACTTTTACTTCGTGCCGCCGCCGGGTTGGCGTCCACCGGCGGCAGGCAGTCCGGCCGCCAACACCGCTGCCGGGCGCGCCAGCCCGCGCTATCGCGGCGCCGGCTCGATTGGCAGCACCGGTGAGGACAGCTGGTACCGCGATATGGATGAACGGGCCTGGACCGAGCTCGACTTCACTATCGAACAGCGCGCACAGCAGGCCGACACGACCGAGCTGGCGCGCCTGGAGAAGCAGGCTGCCAAGGGCAACGTGGTGGCGATGACGACCCTGGCGCTGGCCAAAATGCAGGGCCAGCCCAAAGGCGCACGCAACCGGACAGCGGAAAACTGGCTGCGCAAAGCAGCCAAGCTGGATTTCCCGGTGGCGCAGACCGAGCTGGCCGAACAAATGTACAAGGGCCGCGTGGAAGGCGGCAAGCAGGAAGCGATCCGCTTGTTTGAACGGGCCGCGCTGGCCAACTACCCGCGCGCCCGCATCGACCTGGCCCAGGTGCGTTACGAGAGCAAGCCCAGCACCGAATCGATGCAGCAATTGCTGGATAGCCTGGTGGGCAACAGCAAGAAAATGATGAAGCAATAACGAGAAAAATATGGATAACGATACCCGGCGCGCCGCTTGCGGGGCATGTGGCACGCCTTACGCCGAAGACGCGGCGTTTTGCGACAACTGCGGCGTGGCTGCCGCTACCGAAGCGGCTTCGGCCCAGGCTGCGCCTGTCAGCGAGACGCTGGCCAAGATCCGCTCGCTGGTGCGCGACAAGACACGCTTCGAGCCGGAAGATATCCAGCCGGTGAGCGAGGACGATGCGGAGTATCCATATGAAATGGAAGTAGGCTATGCGTTCGAGGCACGCGTGGAAGAACGTAACATCAACGGCCACTTCAAACCCCGCAGCTCGGACGTGCGCGGAGAATCCATGCTGGACAACTGGGGCCATGCCGCCAGCCAGCGGCCTGGCATGCTGCGGCAGGCAATGGATAAGCTGGAACAACAGCTGCGCGACCCGGAGACCGCCTACAACCAGGTGGAATCGGGCCTGTACCTGGGCGCCGCAGTCCGCTATTACGACCTGGATACCTGCACCGGCTGCGCCGGCCAGGGCAAGAACCGGTGCCATGTATGCCACGGGCGCGGCAGTGAAGGCTGCCACCATTGCTACGGCAACCTGCAAATCAACTGCACCAACTTCAGCTGTTCATTCGGCAAGGTCAATTGCAGCAACTGCTACGGCAGCGGGCAAACGCAAAGGACGGAGTACTACACCGAGTACGTGACCGTCTACCACAACAACGGTTCCGAAACCGTGAGCCAGCCGCGTTCGCGGACTGTGTACGACCGCTGCAACGTGTGCTTCGGCGGCAAGGTCGACTGCGGCACTTGCTATGGCACCGCCAAGATCCGCTGCCCAACCTGCTTCGGCACCGGCGAGATCCGCTGCAATACTTGCGCCGGCAGGGGTGAACTGAAATGCACACCATGCGACGGTTCCGGCGAGGTGGGCGGCATTGCCTGGAGCGACGTGCACGTGGCAGCCACCCATGCCGTGGCCAGCGCGGACGGCATGCCGGACGATGCGCGCCAGATCGTGCAGAAGGAGGGCCCGCACCCGCTTGCGGCACAGGCCAGCGGCGTGCGCATGCGCGCACTGCAGCGGATTGGCCAGGACGAGGGCATGGTGGTGCGCTACAAGATGCCGGTGCGCCTGGTGCGGCTGGCAGCGCAGTGCGGCGAGGCGTGCTACAAGCTGGTGGCCTATGGCCGCGAGCTGCGCTGGCTGACCCTGGACAATATGGTGGAAGACCTGCTGCAGCGCGACCTGCAAGCCTTGAACCGGGCACTGGCCCTGATGGCGGACGATGGCCTATTCGCCACCGATGTGCAAAAGCTGCTCGAACCATTGCAGCACGTGGCCGCCTCGGAACTGAACGCCGACGTGGTGGAAGCGGTGCTCGATGGCGAAGCAGCGGCCGGCCATGCCGGCGTGATTTCCCAACAATATGCCGAGACCATCGAGAAGGCGGTATTGGGCTCCCTGCGCCATGTCTACACCCGCTTCGCCAAACGCAACTGGTGGCAAGGGATGCTGGCCGCGCTGCTGCTGGCGCTGGGCGGCTGGTGGTGGTCGGGCCTGGTGGCCGGCCTGCTGCTGGGCGCCCTGGCACTGCCCGCCAGCCTGTGGCTATTCCGCCATCGCCTGCGCAAGGTATTGGCACAGGCCTTGGGCGGGGATGCCAAAGCCTTGCGTGCCATGGCATTGGCGCGCAAAGGCAAGCGCGACCGCACCGCGACGTTCCTGGTACTGGCGCCAGTAGTGCTGGCACTGGCGGGCAGCGCCTGGCTCCTCCCCAAGCAAGGCCCGCATGCCAGCGCGGCCACGGCAGCCGGTGCGCAGCGGCCCTCCCCGGCGGAACAGGGCGCTATTAGCGAAGCCATGAAACAGCACAAGTCGGGCGCGGTCGGTCCCGCGCGCGCCACGCTGGAAGTCCTGGCGCAGGACGGGAATAAGGCGGCCTACGGCCCCTACGGCTGGATGGTGTTGCTGGGCGAAGGCTTGAGCCCGGAACAGGCCCGCCAGTCGGATATGCGCCAGCGCGTCGAAGCGGCCCGTCCCTGGGCGGAAAAGGCGATGGCAGTGGACGATGCCTGGGGCTATGCCACGCAGGGAATGATCGAGATTAACAAGAACGGCGGCCACTTCGATATGGAGCAGGGACTGCGCCACCTGGAGTCGGCGGCCGAGCGGGGCCACCTGGGCGCCATGCATTTCCTCGGCATGATCCATTTCAAGGGCGTGAACGTACCGGTCGACCTGGTCAAAGCGCGCAAGTGGGTTGCCATGGGTGCCGCGCGCGACGAGCCTGCCGAACTGTATAACCTGGGCATGCTGGACTGGACCGGCGCCGGCCTGGACAAGCCGGACCGCGCCAGCGCCATGAACCATTGGCGCCGGGCCGCCAAGCTGGGCAACGAGAATGCACGCAAAGCCCTGAAAACGGGACGGCCAGTCGAATAGAAATGACGCTGCGATACTGCCGCGAAAGTGATAATCTCTGCGGATATCACTTTCAAAAGGATCAGCTATGCGTTTTTTCTCCACCACGGCTAAGTCGCTCGGTTTTGCGGTTGCCGCTTCTGTTCTCTCCTTCAGCGCCTTCGCACAAGGCTGGCCAAGCGGTAACGTCACGGTGGTAGTGCCGTGGCTGCCAGGCGGCCCATCGGACATTGCCGCGCGCCCGCTCGGTAAAGGCTTGAACGAAAACCTGGGCAAGCCGTTCGTCATCGACAACCGCGCCGGCGGCGGCGGCAATATCGGCACGGCTGCCGTGGTGCGCTCGAAGCCTGACGGCCAGACCCTGCTGGTCACCTCCAGCGCGCCGATCGTCATCAACCCAAGCCTGTACAAGAACATGAGCTTCGACCCGCTGAAGGACCTGGCGCCGGTCACCAACCTGCTGCGTGTGCCGCTGGTGCTGGTGGTGCACCCGTCCATGCCGGCGAAAAACCTGAAAGAGCTGATGGCCCACATCCAGTCGAAGAAGGGCGACTTCTCCTTCGCCTCGTCCGGCAACGGCACGCCGCAGCACCTGACCGGCGAGCTGTTCTCCAGCACCACCAAGCTGCAGATGAACCATGTACCGTACAAGGGTTCCGCACCGGCCATCTCCGACCTGCTGGGCGGCCACGTGCCGATGATGTTCGACAGCACCATCGCGATCATGCCGCACATTAAGAGCGGCAAAGTGAAGGTCATTGCCATCACCAGCGCCCAGCGCTCGCCGCTGCTGCCGGACGTGCCAACCTTCGCCGAATCCGGCCTGCCGACCATTGAGTCCTACGCCTGGTATGGCCTGTTCGCGCCGGCCGGCACGCCGAAGGACGTGATCGCCAAGATCAATGCCGAAGCCCAGAAAGTAATGAAGGGCGCCGACTTCCAGAAGGTATTGGCCGATACCGGCTCGGCCTACGTCGGCGACACCCCTGAAAACTTCAGCAAGTTCGTGCACGCCGAACATGCCAAGTGGGGCAAGGTGGTGAAGGATAGCGGCGCGACGGTCGACTAAACCGTTTCACATTGCCCGGTCTCACGGACCGGGCCGCGGAACGGGTCGTCGAGCAAGGAGAACCGTTCCGCCAGGAAGTCCACCAGCAAACGCGTCGCGGGCAGCATGCCGCGCCGCGTCGGCATCACCGCATACACCACCTCCGTTTTAGGCGCCCAACCGGGTAAAACTTCGACCAGCTGGCGCTGTGCCAGGTCGTGGTGTACCTGTGCGCTCGGCAACTGCACAATGCCGATGCCGGACAGGGCGGCGCGGCGCAGCATGTGCATATCGTTGACCGCCAGGCGTGGGCGGTGCTGCACGGTGCGAATGGCGCCCCCTTGGTGATACAAGGTCCAGCTGTAGTCGCGCTGCATGCGCCCATGGTATGCACTGGGGAAGCGCGCCAGGTCGTCCGGCGAGGCTGGTGTGCCCAAGCGCTGCAGCAAGTCGGGGCTGGCTACCAGGCGCTGCACGCGTTGCGACAACGCGCGCGAGATCAGGTCAGAATCCTCCACTGGCGGCACACGCACGCGCAGCGCGATGTCCACGCCCTCCGCCACTACGTCCACCACGCGGTTGGTGGCCTCCAGCTGCACCTCGACGCGCGGATACTGCACCATGAACTGCGTCACCATCAGGCCTACACACTCCTCCAGCAAGGCGATCGGGCAAGTCAGCCGCAGCAGGCCGGCCGGCTCGTTGCTGCTCATGGCGATCGATTCCTCGGCCGCCGTCGCTGCCGCCAACATGGCGCGGCAGTGTGTGTAATAGGTCTGGCCCACCTCTGTCGCCTTGAAACTGCGCGTATTGCGCACGATCAGGCGTACGCCCAGGCGTTCTTCGAGCAGGGCGATACGCCGGCTCAGGCTCGATTTGGGGATGCCGAGCGCACGGGCGGTGGGATTGAAGCCGCCATTGTCGATCACCATCACAAAATACTGTAAGTCGTTCAGGTCAAGCATGGGCGACGTGTTGCAGAGAAGGGTTATCAAATCAGAAAGCGGGCGGCAGTTTAGCACGCATGCGGGGACGTCACTGTCCCACAGGCGGGAAGGTCCTGGCCGTTTCCAGTGACTAGTGGTAGCCATCTATACAAACCTAGAATTGGCCCGCTTTTTCCCGACCATCCACGCAAGGAACCCGGCCATGACCACCCAGCTTTCCACCCTCGACCGCTTTGAAATCTTCGAGCAACTGCACCTGCACCAGCGCTATATCGACAATGACGCCAGCCGCGCATCAGCGGAAAAATACGTCTCGCTGTATTGGCCGGAGGCCAGGTTCACCGTCAACGACATCCGCCAGAATGTCTTCAGCGGCGCGGCCGGCCTGAAGCAACTGTACGACTACGCGCACAGCGTGTTCCCAATGAAGCGCATGCGCCATTCGCTGGGCACCTTCGTCATCGACGGCGCGGGCGACAAGGCCAGCGTGGAGTGGAACTGGGTTGTCACCTGGCGCGAGGGTGACGAAGGCTTCCTCTCCACCGGCACCTACTTTGACAAGTTTGAAAAGCGCGGCGGCGTATGGAAGTGCATCGACCGTACCTCGCACGTTGACCCGAACTGGCCTGCCGAAAAGTTCCAGCCCTGGGTCGACCGCCAGGACGAGACTTTCAAAGCATCCTGAGGCGCGACCATGATCCAGCTTCAAGACGAAGCGCTGCTGGAAGATCTGCTGGCCGCGATTCACGCGACTTTCGGCCACCATACAGGCTATCGGGCCACCCATTCGAAGGGTATCGTGGCGCACGGCACCTTCACTGCGGCGCCCGAGGCAGCCCGCCTGTCGCGGGCGGCCCACTTGCAGGGGCAGCCGGTGCCAGTCACGGTGCGCTTCAGCAATTTCAGCGGCGTGCCGCAAACGCCAGACGGCGACATGATGGCCAGCCCGCGAGGCCTGGGCATCCGCTTCCATGCGGGAGAGGGTGCAGGCACGGATATCGTGGCGCATTCCTTCGACGGTTTCCCCGTGGCGACGCCGCGCGAATTCCTGGCTTTCCTGCAAGGCATTGCAGCATCAGTTTCGCCCACCGCGCCTGATCCGGCGCCGCTGGAAACATTCCTGGCTTCCCACCCGCGTGCGCGCCATTACCTGGAGACAGTGAAGCCGCCGCCGCGCAGCTACACCACGATCCATTACTTCGGCATCAACGCCTTTGTACTGGCGGCTGCGGATGGCACGCTGAGCACGGGCCGCTACCGATTCGAACCTCTGGCGCCGCCCGAAACCGTGCCGGAACACGAAGTGCCAACGCTGGCGGAGAACTATCTTGCCGACGAGCTGGAGGCACGGCTGGCGCAAGGCCCGGCGGCGATGCGCCTGATATTCCAGCTGGCTGGCAACGGCGACGATACCGCCGACGGCTCGCAGCCTTGGCCGTATTACGGCCCGCAAGCACGACACGAGCAGGTGCTGGGCGAACTGCAAATCGAAGCACTCGCGAGCGACCAGGTGCAAGCCTCAAGCCAGTTGGCGCTCAACCCGGCGCGCCTGATTGACGGCGTACAGCTATCCGACGACCCCATGGTCCCGCTCCGCAACGCGCTGTACCGCCTGGCCGCCAGCCGCCGACGCTAACAACACCCCCTACATTTTTTTTTGGAGAAGACATATGCTGCGTAACACCATTGCTTCGGCCCTGCTGGCCGTATCCACACTGGGCGCACAGGCCCACACCAGCACAACCCCAGCCTCGGTAGTGCTGGTGCACGGCGCTTTCGCCGACGGCTCCGACTGGGCGCAGGTGATCCCACTGCTGCAAGCGAAGGGCTTGCATGTACAGGCCGTGCAGAACAGCCTTGACTCGCTGGCCGGCGACGCCGCCGCCACGCGCCGCGCTATCGACGCGGCGCCGGGCAAGGTGGTGCTGGTCGGCCACTCGTGGGGCGGCAGCGTCATCACCGAAGCCGGTACCCACGACAAGGTTGCAGCGCTGGTCTACGTCGCCGCGTTCGCACCGGGCACCGGCCAGGCCACCGGCGAGCTGGGAAGGAACCATCCACCCTCGCCGGGTGAACGCGAGTTCGTCGTGGACGCGCATGGCTACCTGACGCTGTCGGCACAAGGCATGCGCAACGATTTCGCACAGGACCTGCCGGCTGCGACCACCACCTTGATGGCCGCAACCCAGGGCGCGATCCACGCCAAAGCATTTGGTGAGCCGATCAGCACCGCCGCTTGGAGCAGCAAACCGTCCTGGTACATCGTGAGCGAGCAAGACCGCATGATCCCGCCGGACCTGCAGCGCAGCATGGCGGGCCGCATCAAGGCCAAGACCAGCAGCCTGCCTGCCAGCCACGTGCCGCACCGTTCCCACCCGGCCGCAGTTGCCCAGGTAATCCTGGAAGCCGCCGGTATCCAGCAATAATTCAACAGGAGACAACATGGCCAAGGTTCTGGTCCTTTATTACTCTTCCTACGGGCATATCGAGCACATGGCGCATGCCATTGCAGAAGGCGCGAGCGCGGCCGGCGCAAGTGTGGATGTGAAGCGCGTGCCGGAAACAGTGCCGGTGGAAGTGGCACAACGCGGACGCTTCAAGCTTGACCAGTTGGCGCCGGTCGCCACCGCCGCAGATCTGGAACACTACGACGCCATCGTCATCGGCACGCCGACCCGCTATGGCCGCATGGCTTCGCAGATGGCCGCTTTCCTCGACCAGACCGGCGGCATGTGGGCGCGCGGCGCCTTCAACGGCAAGGTCGGCGCGGCATTCACCTCCACCGGCACGCAGCATGGCGGCCATGAGCAGACTCTGTTCTCGGTCATTACGAACTTGCTGCACTTCGGTATGGTCATCGTTGGCATGCCTTACAGCCATACCGGCCAGATGAGCTCCGACGAAATCGTGGGCGGCTCTCCTTACGGCGCGGGCACCATCGCCGGCAACGACGGGTCGCGCCAGCCCAGCGCCATCGACCTTGCCGGCGCGCGCCACCAGGGCGAGCTGGTCGCGCAGACCGCCATCAAGCTGTTCGGTTAAACCACCTTGAATACGATATCCATGAACTCCAATTTCTCTGTACAAGAATTGCCCGGCACCGTGGACGTGCTGGTAGTGGGCGGCGGCTCGGCCGGCGCAGTGCTGGCCTCGCGCCTGAGCGAACGCGCTGACCGCAATGTGCTGCTGCTGGAAGCTGGCCCGGCGCATCCTGCCTGGTCTTACCCCGCAAATATCAGCAGCAGCGACAGCCTTGGAGGCGACCCGCAGCACGAGTGGGGTTACCGCAGCGAACCAGGCTACATCGGCCACGCGGTCGGCGCCCTGCGCGGCAAAGTATTGGGAGGCAGCTCCGCCATTAATGGCGCAGTGGCGATCCGCGCCCGTGCCAGCGACCTGCAGCACTGGAACCTGCCCGGCTGGTCGTACGAGGACCTGCTGCCGTCGTTCAAGCGCCTGGAAGACAGCGACGGCGGCGCCACCGAACTGCATGGCGCCGGCGGCCCACTACCGGTGCGCCAGTTGACGCGCGAAGACATCACGCCGATGCAACGCGCCTTCACCGATGCCGCACGCGCCGAGGGTTATGCTGCCGTGGGCGACTTCGATGGCCCGAACCCGCACGGCGTCGGCCCATACCGCATGAATGTGGTGAACGGCGTACGCGTCAATACCGGCATGGCTTACCTGGGCAACGGGGTACGCGCACGCCGCAACCTGCACGTGCATGGCGGCGTGACCGTGGATCGCGTGCTATTCGAGGGCAAGCAGGCGGTCGGCGTGCGCCTGGCGGATGGCCAGATGATCAAGGCCAGAGAAATTGTGCTCAGTGCCGGTGCCTACGGCAGCGCCGCCATCCTGCTGCGTTCCGGCGTTGGCCCGGCCGATGAGCTGGCGGCAATCGATATCCAGCCGGTAGCAGACCTACCGGTGGGCCGCCGACTGAAAGACCACCCGTTTTACTACAACGCCTACGCCGCACGGCCCGAGGTGATCGGCGCGCAATCGCCCGCCATCGGCGCCAAGCTGTGGACCCGCAGCAGCCTGGCCAAGCCAGGCGAGCTGGATCTGCACATTACCGCGACCCACCTGTTCCCGCATGAGCTGAGCCCGACCAAGATTGGCTTCGTACTTGCCGTGGCGCTGACGCTGCCGCAATCCGTTGGCACTTTGCGCCTTAAGTCGCGCGATCCGCTGGCAGCGCCATCGATCGACCTGAATTTCCTGGCCGATGCGGGCGACCGCGCACGCTTGCTGGAAGGGGTGAAGCTGGCACGCAAGCTGGGCCAATCCGAGCCGCTGTCCTCGATGGTGCACGCCGAGCTGTCGCCTGGTGCCGGCGTTGAAGACGACGCCACCATCGAGCGCTCCATCCGCGACACGCTGGACACCTACCACCACCCGACATCCACCGTGCCGATGGGACGCGACGGCGATCCGCATGCAGTGCTGGACCTGGAATGCCGTGTGCGCGGGCTGCAGGGCCTGCGCGTAATCGACGCGTCCGTTTTCCCCGACACCGTTTCGGTCGCCACCAATATCACCACCATTGCAGTTGCCGAACACGCAGCTGCCCGTTTTTTCTGAATGCGCAGGATTAGCCATGAATAAAACTGAACACAACCCGCTCGCGCGGCACTGGATCAACGGCGAATGGCTGGCCTCCGCCGCCACCACCAACTCTTTCAATCCCGCCACCGGCGAGGTGATCGGCCAATACGCCGATGGCGGAGCCCATGAAGCGCAACTGGCCATCAGCGCTGCCCGCAAAGCCTTCGAGCTGGGCAACTGGTCGGAAGATGCGCTGCTGCGCGCCCGCGTGCTGGAAGAACTGGCCGCCGCTTTTGAGCGCCACCGTGAAGAACTGATCGAACTGCTGGCATTAGAGAACGGCAAAATCAAGCCGGAAGCAGGCTTTGAAGTCGATATGGCACCATCCAAACTGCGCTTCGCCGGCGCGCTGGCGCGCACGGAGTTCGGCCGCAGCGGGACGCCGCGCACCAATGCGGTCTCCGTGCTGCTGCGCGAGCCGGTTGGCGTGGCCGGTATCATGGTGCCGTGGAATTCACCCGTGATTCTGATGGTGCGCTCACTGGCACCGGCACTGGCTGCCGGCACAACGGTGGTGATCAAGATGCCTGGCCAAACAGCGCAAGTCAATGCGCTGGTGGCCCGCATTATGTCGGAAGCCCCATCGCTGCCGCGCGGCGTCATCAACCTGTTCACCGAATCGGGGGCGGAAGGCGCCAAGCTGATGGTGGCGTCGCCCGACGTACCCTCGATCAGCTTCACCGGATCGACCCGCACCGGCCAAGCCATTTCCGCTGTCGGCGCGCAGCAGCTCAAGCGCTTCGGTTTGGAACTGGGCGGCAAGACGCCGCACCTGCTGTTCTGCGATGCGGACCTGGACGAAGCGCTGCCAGTCATCGCCAAATCGCTGACCGTGTTTGCCGGCCAGTTCTGCATGACCGGGTCGCGGCTGCTGGTGCACAGCTCTATTGCGGCGCAAGTGCGCGAACGCCTGGCAGCACTGCTGGCGGCCGTGCGTGTCGGCCCAGCCGCCGATCCGTCCAGCGATATGGGACCGCTGATCGACCGGGCCAATGTGGCACGTGTTGATGCTGTGGTAAGCCAGGCCATCGCCTCCGGCGCGAAAGTGCTACTGCGCGGCGGCCCGCTGAGTGAAGGGCCACTCGCTGCAGGCGCCTTCTACCGCCCGACGCTGCTGGAAGTGTATGACGCCAAAATGCCTATCGTGCAGCAGGAAACCTTCGGTCCGGTGATGACGTTACAGGTATTCGACTCCGAAGAGGAAGTCGTGACGCTGGCCAACGACAGCGAATACGGCCTCGCCGCCGCCGTCTGGACCCGCGATGTCAAACGATCGCTGCGCGTGGCGCGCAAGATAAAGGCTGGCACGATCTGGATCAACGACTGGGCCCAGGTGTTCGATGAGTTTGAAGAAGGCGGCTACAAGCAATCCGGCCAGGGTCGCCTGAACGGCGTGTCATCGATCGACGACTTCCTGGAGTGCAAACACATCACCTTCACCAAGCTGTGAACGAGGGTACGGCAGACCAGGCCACCCTGCTGGTGCAGCATGCGATCGCCCCGGCGGATAGGGGGCGGTATGAAGCCTGGATCGCCGTCGTTACCCTGGAATGCCAACGCTTCGTCGGCTTCCAGGGTGTAGCGGTGATGCGGCCGAAGAGGAAAGAAACTTTATACACGCTACTGGTGCATTTCTCCACGCACGCACAACTGCAAACCTGGCTCGGCTCGCAGCAGCGCTCGCGCCTGGTCAATGAGCTGCAACCCCTGCTGCTGCATGCCGAACGGGTGGAGGCCGGCATGGGCCTGTGGTTTATGCCGGCCATGCGCCAGCCGCGTCCGTTCAAGCAATTCCTGCTGACGCTGTCTGCCATTTATCCTCTGAGCCAGGGGGTTCCCATGCTGTTGCGCTGGCTGACCAGGGACTGGGGCTTGCCGCCCGCGCTGCAGCAATTGTGCGCGACAGTCCTGTTGGTCTGGCTGATGGTGTATGTGGTGATGCCGCGCTATGTGAAAGCTGTCTCTGGCTGGCTGTCCCGCTAAAGGCCGCACTGGCGGGGCTCCTGGGTCTTGCGAATCTGATTCACAGGCGTTGTTCCTTTAGCCGCATTTTTCCCTCGTTCCATCGGGCCTATTCTTCGGTCTCGATTTCACTACCTACCAACGAGGGATATATGAACCTGGACCTGAACCACAAAACCGCGCTGGTCAGCGCGTCCACTTCCGGTATCGGCTTCGCCATCGCGGACCGCCTGCTGCGGGAAGGCGCCACCGTCATCATCAATGGCCGCAGCGAAGCCACCGTCGCCCCGGCTGTGGCGGCATTGGCCGACAAGTACGGCGCCGAGCGGGTACTGGCGCTTGCGACAGACCTCAGCGTGCCCGGCGCGGAACAACAGGCCGCTGCCAAATTCCCCCAGATCGACATATTGGTCAACAATATGGGCACGTATGCGCTGAATGACTTCTTCAGCACGACGGACGCGGACTGGCAGCGCATGTTCGAGACCAACGTCTGGAGCGGCGTGCGCCTGGCCCGCACCTACATGAAAGCCATGCTGGAACGCGGGCATGGCCGGGTGATCTTTATCTCAAGCGAAGTGGCGCTGACGCCGATGGCCTCCATGGCCCATTACAGCGCCAGCAAAGCGACCCAGCTTTCCATTTCGCGCAGCTTGGCGGAGCTCACCAAAGGCACCGCGGTGACGGTCAACGCGGTGCTGCCCGGACCGACCGAAACGGAGAGCCTGAAGTCCTTCATCCAGTCCGTCAACCCTGGCCTGGCGTACGCCGACGCGGAGCGCAAGTTCATGGACGAAAACCGCCCTTCGTCGCTGATCTACCGCCTGGCGAAACCGGCGGAGGTGGCGAATGTGGTCGCCTTCCTGTCCAGCGAGCGCGCTGCCGTCATCAACGGTGCCGCCATCCGCGCCGAGGGCGGCACGGTCCAGACCATCGCTTGATGGAATTGCCGCCTGGCGCGATGGCACTGGTATGATTTGCCGTCGCCATTTGGCTTAGGGAGCAGGCTTGGATAATCGCAGCGGGGAAATGCTGGTTTTCGCAAAGGTGGTGGAAACGGGAGGCTTTTCCGCTGCGGCCGAATTGCTGAACATGTCGCCGTCGGCCGTCAGCAAACTGGTATCGCGGACCGAGGCGCGCCTTGGCGTGCAGCTATTCAAGCGTTCCACGCGCAGCATCACATTGACCGCCGAAGGACGTGAGTTTTACGCCAACTGCACCCGCATCCTGCAGGATATCGAGGATGCGGAACTCAGTGTGACGCAAGGATTTTCCCAGGTGCGCGGGCTGTTGCGCGTGAATGCGTCGCTGCCGTTTGGGCAGCATTACCTGCTGCCGCTCCTGCGCGAATTCAAAGCCATTTACCCGGAAGTAAAGATCGACATCTCTTTGACGGATTCCAAGATCGAACTTCAACGCGACGAGGTCGATGTCGCGATTCGCATGGGTCCCCTGCACGACGCCAGCTTCCGCGCGCGCCGGCTAGGCATCAGCAGGAAGGTCGTGGTTGCGGCGCCGTCCTACCTGGCGATCCATCCGGCACCGCAGGTTCCGGCTGACTTGCAGCACCACGACTGCCTGAACTTCAACTTCCGCCGCGCGCTGGATGAATGGCCATTTACGGTTGACGGCAAACTACTACACCTTGCGGTCGATGCGGCGATGAAGACGAACAATGGCGAGACCATGCGCGAACTTACGCTGCAAGGCTTGGGCATCAGCCGCTTGGGCATGTTCCACGTCTACGACGATATCCAGCGCGGCGACCTGGTCGAACTGCTACCGCAGTACAACGCTGGCGATGTTGAGGAGATCAACATCATCTTCCTGAACCAGAAGCACATCCCACCGCGCATCCGGACCTTCATTGATTTCGTAGTTGAGAAGCTGGCTCCCATCCTTGAACTCAAGGGCGACGCGAAGCGTTAGGATCCAGCCGCTCCCGCAGAACCGTAGCGTGCGTCCAGCCGCTTATTCCGGCCAAGACCGGGACTGCAAGTGGATCGCGGGGAGCGCGGCGCGTCATTGCGCGCCGCTTTCTCTTATTCCACCGTCACCGATTTGGCCAGGTTGCGTGGCTTGTCGACGTCGGTGCCGCGTGCCAGGGCGGTGTGGTAGGCCAGCAGCTGCAGGGCGACCACGTGCAGGATCGGGGACAGCGGGCCATAGTTCTCCGGCAGGCGGATCACGTGCAGGCCATCGCCGGAGGTGATGCGCGAGTCGACGTCGGCGAAGACGTAGAGCTGGCCGCCGCGTGCACGCACTTCCTGCATATTCGACTTCAGCTTCTCCAGCAGGGCGTCGTTGGGGGCGATGGTGACCACCGGCATTTCGTCGGTGACCAGCGCCAGCGGGCCGTGCTTCAGTTCGCCGGCGGGATAGGCTTCGGCGTGGATGTAGGAGATCTCTTTCAGCTTGAGCGCGCCTTCCAGGGCGATCGGGTAGTGCATGCCGCGGCCCAGGAACAGGGCGTTTTCTTTGCGCGCGAATTCTTCGGCCCAGGCGATGATCTGCGGTTCCAGCGCCAGCACGGAGCCGATGGCGGATGGCAGGTGGCGCATGGCTTTCAGGTGGGCGGCTTCCTGTTCATCGGTCAGCAGGCCGTTCACTTGCGCCAGGCTGAGGGTCAGCAGGAACAGGGCGGCCAGCTGGGTGGTGAAGGCTTTGGTGGAGGCCACGCCGACTTCCACGCCGGCGCGGGTGATGTAGGCGAGTTTGCACTCGCGCACCATGGCGCTGGTGGAGACATTGCAGATGGTCAGGGTGTGCTGCATGCCCAGTTCGCGTGCGTGCTTCAGGGCGGCGATGGTGTCGGCGGTTTCGCCGGACTGGGAGATGGTGACCACCAGGGTCTTCGGATTCGGCACGCTATCGCGGTAGCGGTATTCGGAGGCGATTTCCACGTTGACCGGGACTTTGGCGATGGATTCGATCCAGTACTTGGCAGTAAGGCCGGCGTAGTAGCTGGTGCCGCAGGCCAGGATCAGGACGCGGTCGATTTCCTTGAATACCTTGTAGGCGCCGTCGCCGAACAGCTCGGGCATGACGCCGGTGACGCCTTCCAGGGTGTCACCGACCACGCGTGGCTGTTCGAAGATCTCTTTCTGCATGAAGTGGCGGTATGGGCCCAGTTCGGCGGCGCCGGTGTGGGCGTGCACGGTCTTCACTTCGCGCTGCACTTGCTTGCCGTTGACGTCGACGATCCAGGTGCGGCCCAGCTGCAGGTCGACCACGTCGCCTTCTTCCAGGTAGATGATCTGGTCGGTGGTGCCGGCCAGCGCCATGGCGTCGGAGGCGACGAAGTTTTCACCCTGGCCCAGGCCGACGATCAGCGGCGAACCCTGGCGCGCTGCGACCACGCGGTGCGGTTCGTCGCGGCAGAACACGGCGATGGCGTAGGCGCCGTGCAGGCGCTTGACGGCCTGCTGCACGGTTTCAAACAGGTCGCCGTTGTACATGTGGGCAACCAGGTGGGCGATCACTTCGGTGTCGGTCTGGCTGGTGAAGACGTAGCCGAGCGCGGTCAGTTCGGCTCGCAGTTCGTCGTGGTTTTCAATGATGCCGTTGTGGACCAGGGCGATGCGGGCGGCGTCTTCACTTGGGGAGAAGTGCGGGTGGGCGTTGTGCGAGGCGGGGGCGCCGTGGGTGGCCCAGCGGGTGTGGGCGATGCCGGTGAAGCCGTTCAGGCCGCCTTCGTTGATCTGCTTTTCCAGGTCGGCCACGCGCGAGGTGCTGCGCGAGCGCTGCAGTTTGCCGTCCAGGTGCAGGGCGACGCCGCAGGAGTCATAGCCGCGGTATTCCAGGCGCTTCAGGCCCTCTACCAGGATAGGGGTGATGTTGCGCTGGGCGACAGCGCCGACGATACCGCACATATGAACCTCTTCTGAAAAAGTTAATTGATTGGATCGTAGAGCAGGCGCTAAGAAATTTGCTTTCTGTTTTGGCGATACAATGAAAGAATATTTCTTACCGCGCTTAGCGCGAAATATTCTTTCAAATTATGGACTTTGATGAAATTGATCGCCGAATCCTGAATGCATTGCAGAAGGATGCTTCCCAGACTAACGCGGAATTGGCTGCTGCTGTCCACGTTTCCCCGCCCACCTGTTTGCGCAGGGTCAAACATTTGCGCGAGAGCGGGGTGATCGAGCGCGAAGTGGCGCTGGTGGCGCCGGAAAAGGTGGGGGCGCACCTGACGGCGGTTGTGGAAATCTCTTTAGATATCCAGGCGGCGGAGCGCATGGCGGAGTTTGAGGCACTGGTAGCGCCGGAGCCGGCGGTGTTGCAGTGCTATCGCGTTTCCCCGGGGCCGGATTTTGTGCTGATTGTGCAGGTGGCGGATATGCCGGCCTACCATGCGCTGGCGCACCGTTTGTTCGCGGGCCAGGCCAATGTGCGCAATGTGAAGGCCTACTTTTCCACTTTCCGGAGCAAGTTCGAGACCAGCATTACGGTGTAAGGCGGTTATCCCCGGTTATACCGGGGTAAACACAGGCTTATGCACATATTCATCCACAGGGCCAGTTAGCCCGCTTGCGGTTTTCCCGCGTTTCCCACTGACTTTCCCCGCGTTTTCCGCAAGGTTTCCCACATCTTTATCCACAGTTTCAGGTTATCCATACTTATCAGCTGGTATTCCCCAAGTTTTTCCACAGAACCAGGTATCCGGCCTGCAGTGTGGACAAAAGGGGCATACCACTTGGGTGCTTATCCCATACCTGTACAGCGGTTTTCAGGCGGAAATGCACCAGCTTTTACACATCTTTATCCACAGCAGTAGAATGGGGTAATGAACTATCTCGCGCACATCTACTTGGCCCGCCACAGCGAAGCCGCCATGGTCGGGGCCATGCTGGGTGATTTTGTGAAGGCGAACGGCAGCGAGCACTACACGCCGGAGATCGCGAACGAAATTGCGCTGCACCGTTTTATCGATTCGTTCACGGACAGCCACCCGGTGGTGCTGGAGGCGAAGAGCCTGTTTGGCGAGGGGCGGCGGCGTTATGCGGGTATCGTGCTGGACGTGTTTTACGACCACGTCCTGAGCCAGCGCTGGGATGATTACTGCGAGGAGCCGCGCAGCCAGCTGATCGAGCGCTTTTACGGTGCGCTAGCGTCGCACGAGCAGCAATTGCCGGAGCGGCTGCGCGAAATCCTGCCTAAGCTGATCAAGCAGGACTGGCTGGGGGCCTATGGGGAGTTCAGCGGCGTCGAGCTGGCATTGACCCGGATGTCGGACAGGCTAAGCCGCAACGGCCACCTGCTGCGCGAGGGCATCGGGGAAGTGCAGCAGCACTACGAAGCGATCGCGCAAGGCTTTGACCGCTTCTTCCCCGAGCTGGTGAAGTTCACCTACCAGCGCCGCCGGCAGTTTTCGCTGGCTTAGGCCTTCTTGACCTTGACCGGGCGCTTCCAGCCTTCAATGGTCAGCTGCTTGGGGCGCGAGATGGTGAGTTTGCCGGCGGGGGCGTCTTTGGTCAGAGTGGTGCCGGCGCCGATGGTGGCGCCTGCGCCGACGGTGACCGGCGCCACCAGCTGGCTGTCGCTGCCGATGAAGGCGTCGTCTTCGATCACGGTGCGGAACTTGTTGGCGCCGTCGTAGTTGCAGGTGATGGTGCCGGCACCGACGTTCACGCGCGAGCCGATGGTGGCGTCCCCGATGTAGGCCAGGTGGTTGGCTTTGGAGTGGGCGGCAACCTGGCTGTTCTTGATTTCGACGAAGTTGCCAACGTGGACGTCTTCGCCCAGCTCGGTGCCGGGACGCAGGCGGGCGTATGGGCCGATCTGGGAGGCGGCGCCGACCACGGCGTCTTCGATGTGGGTGAAGGCTTTGATGTTGGCGCCGGCGCCGATGCGGGCGTTGACCAGCACGCAGTTCGGGCCGATGGTGGCGCCATCGGCGATTTCGACCTTGCCTTCGAAGACGCAGCCGACGTCGATAGTGACGTCGCGCCCGCAGCTCAGTTCGCCGCGCACGTCGATGCGGTTCGGGTCGGCCAGCGTGACGCCCTTGTCGAGCAGCGCGTTGGCGACGTTGCGCTGGTAGATGCGTTCCAGTTCGGCCAGCTGGGCCTTGCTGTTCACGCCCAGCACTTCCCATGGCGCGGCCGGGTGGGCGGAGACGACTTGCACGCCTTCTTCCACGGCCATGGCGACGATGTCGGTCAGGTAGTACTCGCCTTGTGCGTTTTCGTTCTTCAGCTTGCCCAGCCACTGCTTCAGCTTGGCGGTCGGGATCACCATGATGCCGGAGTTGATTTCCTTGATCAGGCGCTCGGCTTCTGTGGCATCCTTCTCTTCAACGATGCGCTGGATGGCGCCGCCGACGCGGACGATGCGGCCCAGGCCGAACGGGTTATCCTGCACCACGGTCAGGATGCCCAGTTTGTCCTTGCCGGCCGCATCCGCCAGGCGCTTGAGCGAGGCGGCGGAGGTCAGCGGCACGTCACCGTACAGCACCAGGGTCGGCTGGTCGTCGTCCAGGTGGGCCAGGCCTTGCTGCACGGCGTGGCCGGTGCCCAGTTGCGGCTCCTGCAGGGCGGCCGAGATCTCGGTGCCCGGCACGGCCTTGTGCTGCTCCAGCGAAGCCAGCACCGCTGCGCCGCCGTGCCCGTAAATAACGCACAATTTGGCCGGGGACAGGCTGCGCGCGGTGTCGATGACGTGGGACAACAGGGACTTGCCCGCAACGGGATGGAGTACTTTTGGCAGCGCCGACTGCATGCGCTTACCCATGCCTGCGGCGAGGATGACGACGTTCATAGACCGTGATTCTTGTGTGAGTTGAAATATGAAAAAGTTTAACACGTGCATCGTGCTGGCTTTTGCCATTCTGCTCGCAGCGTGCAGCTCCCTGCGCCTGGCGTATAACAACGCCGACACCCTGCTGTACTGGTGGCTGGACGCTTACGTCGACTTCGACAGTGCGCAGAAGGCGGAGGTCAAGCAGGACATCAATGAGTTCTTCCGCTGGCACCGCAAGACCCAGCTGCAGGACTATGTGCAGCTGCTGCAGCGCGGCCAGCGCCAGCTGAAGGGCGAGGTCACCCAGGCCGAGCTGCTGGCCAATTATGTGGATATCCGCGACCGCACCGAGGCCCTGCTGCTGCGTTCGGCGCCCGAGATCGCGGACATGGCGCTCTCGCTCAAGCCCGACCAGCTGGAAACCATGGAGAAGAAGTTCAACAAGAATAACGTCGACTTCCGCAGGAAGGTGATGAAGGGCGACCAGGAAGACCAGAACAAGTTCCGCTTCAAAAAGTCGATGGAGCAGTTCGAGCTGTGGTTCGGCGATTTCAGCAATGAGCAGGAAGCCATCATCCGCCGCGCTTCCGACGCGCGGCCGCTGAATAACGAGCTGTGGCTGGACGAACGGATCCGCCGCCAGCAGAAGGTGCTGGCGCTGGCGCGCAAGATCATGCTGGAGCAGCCCAGCAAGCAGGTCGCCACGCAATGGGTGGAAGACATGATCCGCACCAGCTTCGACCGGTTTGGCCATTCCGAGCGCAAAGCATTCTTCGACAGCTACACGCAAGGCACGGTGGAACTTGTGCACACAGTGCTGCGCATTGCCACGCCCGAGCAAAAGGCCCACGCGCACAAGCGCATGGAGGGTTGGATCAGGGACTTGAATACCCTGGCGGCGCAGGCGCAATAGGCCTGCGCCCATGGCGGGCATGAGATAATGCCGCCCATGCAAAAGAAGAAAGTCCCCAACCAGGTCCGCATCATCGGCGGCGACTGGAAGCGCACCCCGCTGCCCGTGCTGGAAGCACTGGGCCTGCGCCCGACGCCGGATCGCGTGCGCGAAACCGTCTTCAACTGGATCAACCACCTGCAGGACGCTCCCTGGAGCGAGACGCAGGTGCTGGACCTGTTCGCCGGCAGCGGCGCCCTCGGTTTCGAGGCCGCCAGCCGCGGCGCCGGCAAGGTCACCATGGTCGATGCCAACAGCGCCGTGGTGCGCCAGCTGGAAGCCAACCGTGAAAAGCTGAAGGCGAGCAATATCGCCATCCAGCGCGGCGACGCCCTGGCGACCGCCCAGGCGCTGGCCGGCCGCGGTGCGCGTTTCGACCTGATCTTCCTCGATCCGCCCTACCAGCAAGGTTTGCTGGAGCGTGCCCTGCCGCTGTGCCGCGCGCTGCTCAAAGAGGGCGGCCTGGTGTATGCGGAAGCCGAAGCGCCGCTGGCGCTGGCGGGCTGGGACGTGGTGCGCGCCGACAAGGCGGGCATGGTCTACTTCCACCTGCTGCAGGCGTTGCCTGAAAATGAGGCATAATCCTTCTTTATCCTGACGGGAGTCGTAATGGTTGTAGCAGTTTATCCGGGTACGTTCGACCCGCTGACCCGGGGTCACGAAGACCTGGTGCGCCGTGCATCGGGCCTGTTCGACACGCTGATCGTGGGCGTGGCCGACAGCCAGAACAAGCACCCGTTCTTCACCCTGGAAGAACGGCTGGAAATTGCCAATGAAGTGCTGGGCCATTATCCCAACGTCAAAGTCGAGAGCTTTTCCGGGCTGCTGAAGGACTTTGTGCGCGAACACGACGCGCGCGTGATCGTGCGCGGCCTGCGCGCGGTATCCGACTTCGAGTTCGAATTCCAGATGGCGGGCATGAACCGCTATATGCTGCCGGATGTGGAAACGCTGTTCCTGACCCCATCCGACCAGTACCAGTTCATCTCGGGCACGATCGTGCGCGAGATTGCCGAGCTTGGCGGTGATGTTTCCAAGTTTGTATTCCCCTCCGTCGACCGCTGGTTGCGGAAAAAGATCGCCGCCCGCAAAGGCGAGTAAGAAAGTATTGCCATGGCTTTAATGATTACCGACGACTGCATCAATTGCGACGTGTGCGAGCCCGAGTGCCCGAACGACGCGATTTACATGGGTCCGGAGATCTACGAAATTGATCCCAACAAGTGCACCGAATGCGTGGGGCACTTCGACGAACCGCAGTGCCAGCAGGTCTGTCCGGTTTCTTGCATTCCTTTCAACCCTGATTGGCGGGAAAGCAAGGAACAGCTGATGGCCAAGTTCGACAAGCTGCAAGCCGAAAAAGGCTGATGTCTCCCAAAATGGGTGGCTCTGCGTTATATTGCAAAAGGCTACCCATACCATCGGAGACAAAATGAGCTTTACCCGCCGCAAAATCATGCAAGGCGCAGTTGCCGCCGCCATCCTGGCTGCGAGCAGCCTGCCCGCGTTCGCCGCCGAAGTGGGCGGCATCAAATTTCCAGACACCGTCACGGTAGCCGGGCAAGAACTGGTGCTGAATGGCGCCGGTGTGCGCAGCAAGCTGGTGTTCAAAGTCTACGCGCTGGGTTTCTACCTGAAAGAGAAAAAAACCACAGTGGCCGACGTGCTGGCCTCGAGCGGCCCGCGCCGCATCCGCATCATGCCGATGCGCGACCTGACTTCGGATGACTTCGGCATGGCCTTCATGAAGGGCCTGAACGACAACGTCAGCGCGGACGAACGCACCAAGCTGCTGCCGCAGACCAAGGCATTCGGAGAAATGTTTGCCCAGTTCCCGGGCTTGAAGAAAGGTGACGAGCTGATCGTCGACTGGACGCCTGGCGTTGGCTCGCAAGCCACGCTGAACGGCAAGAAAGTGGGGGAAGTGCTGCCCGATGTGGCGTTCTTCAACGCCATCATGCGCATCTGGATCGGCGACAAGCCCGTGGATGCCGCCCTGAAACCTAAAATGCTGGTTGCGCCACAGTAATTGCTGCGCTGCGGAAGGCTTATGCGCGGCAGGCCATGGCGCGCAGTTCGGCGACGTGGCTCGGCGAGCCTTCCATCGAATTCAGCATACGCTTGAACATCATGGTGTCGCGCATCAGGCGGCGCTGCAGGCGTTCCTCTTTGCTCAACTTTGGCTTAACGACAAGCAGTGCGGCGCGGGCGATACCACGCAGCATAGGCTTGAACACGACGGCCAGCGCCAGCGCCAGGATCACCAGCGGCAGGTACTGCGCGAATTCGATGATGTTAATGTAAGTAGACATGGCAGTTTGCGAACCTATAGAATCTGATGACACTATAGTGCGGCGCAACATATAACGCCAATTCCGTTTCCCGATAACAATTATTATTGCGGTGAATGACCGATGAGCTTTCTGACCCTCGACCTCAACCTGTTGCGCGTTTTCGATGCCGTGATGACGGAACAGAACCTGACGCGCGCTGCCGGCCACCTGGCCATGACGCAGCCGGCGGTGTCGAACGCCATCAAGCGCCTGCGCGAAAGCCTGGGCGATGACCTGCTGATCCGCACCGCGTATGGCGTGAAGCCGACCCCACGCGCGGAGGCGCTGTGGCCGCAGGTGCGCAGCGCCCTGGCCGCGCTGGAAGCGGCGGTGACGCCGGGCACCTTCGACGTGTCCAAGACCCACGCCACCTTCCGCATGGCGATGGCGGATGCGACGGCGGCGTTCTGGCTGCCTTCCCTGATGCGTTCGATTGAACGCGAAGCGCCGGGCGTGAACATCCGCATGGTTCCTTTGACAACACGGGAACCGCGGCCGATGCTGCTGCGCGGGGATATCGACCTGGCGGTCGGCTTCTTCCCGGGCGTCGCCGCCCAGCTGATGAGCGAGCCAAGCTCGCCGATCCGCCACGAACGCCTGTATTCCGGGATTTACGTCGCCGTGATGCGGCGCGGCCACCCGCTGGCCAAGCAGGACCTCACGCTGGACAATTACTGCGCGGCCAACCACCTGCTGGTCAGCTTCTCCGGGCGGGCGCATGGCCTGGTGGACGAAGCGCTGGCCCAGTTGCAGCGCGAGCGCCGCATCCTGCTCACGGTGAACCAATTCTTCACCGCCGGCCGCGTGGTCGCCAATAGCGACCTGATCACGGTGCTGCCGAAGCACCTGGTGGCCTCCACCGGCATGACTGACGCGCTGATCTACAAAGAACTGCCGTTCCAGCTGCCGGCCGTCCACCTCGACATGCTCTGGCACGAACGCGACGCCCGCAGCCCAGCGCACAAATGGCTGCGCAGCCACCTTGAAGGCATGAACACCGTCGCCCAAAAAACCGCCCCCGGCACCACCCCGAAAAGCGATACCTACTAAAAATGTCCACCCTGGGGTCAGGAAAAAAAGTGGACATTTTTTTGGGAAATGTCCACTTTTCTTCCTGACCCCAAAGTGGACATTTTGGGTTCTTTTTAGGCGTCGAGGGTCATCAGGCTGGCGTTGCCGCCGGCGGCGGTGGTGTTGACGCACAGGGCGCGTTCGGCGATCAGGCGCCACAGCGGGATGTCGCCTTCTTCCGTGGTGTCGATCACGGAAACAATCGCGCCGTCGCGGGCGGCCAGCTCGGGGCGCAGTTTGGCGCCGAGGCTGCTTTCCACCAGCGCGATCTGGAAGTCGGCTTTTGCCAGGTCGGCATTGCTGACGGTCTGGATCGCGGCCTTCACTTCTGCCGGCAGGTCGGCTGGCAATGCTCCTTCCACTACCAGGGCGCGGTTGCCGGTCGCGAGGGCGGCGGCTACCTGGTTCAGCAACACTTCCGCATTGGTGGCGAAGCAGGTGATGTTGCCGCGTGGTACATAGGCCAGGGTGTTGCGTTCGCCGGTCGGGCCCGGCAGGGCGGTGAAGCTGCCCACCGGGGTGGTGCGGACGTAGTTTTCAATGTGGCCGGCCAGGCCTTCCTTGCCTTTTGCCTTGGCCCAGGCGGCCAGCGAGTCGATCGCCGGCAGGGCGATGCGGTCGTGGCGGTCCAGTACCACGGCGCCGCGCTGCAGGCGCTTCAGGTACAGCGGGCCGCCGGCTTTCGGGCCGGTGCCGGACTTGCCTTCGCCACCGAATGGCTGCACGCCGACCACCGCGCCAACGATGTTGCGGTTGACGTAGATGTTGCCGACGTGGGCGCTGGAGGTGATGTAGTCGATGGTTTCATCGATACGGGAGTGCACGCCCAGGGTCAGGCCGAAGCCGCTGCCGTTGATTTGTTCAATCACTTTCGGCAGTTCGGAACGCTTGTAGCGGATCACGTGCATCACTGGGCCGAACACTTCCTTGGTCAGCTCGGACAGGGAGCGGATTTCCAGTACGGTCGGCGGAACGAACGTGCCTTCGTCGGCGCCCGGTGCATCGAGCGAGAAGCTCGATTTTGCCTGGGCGCGGACTTTCTCAATGTGCGACAGCAGGTTTTGCTGCGCTTCCTTGTCGATCACCGGGCCGATGTCGGTCACCAGGCGGTCCGGGCTGCCGATCTTCAGCTCTTTCATCGCGCCTTTGAGCATCTTGATGGTCTTGTCGGCGATGTCCTCCTGCAGGAACAGCACGCGCAGTGCGGAGCAGCGCTGGCCGGCGCTGTCGAAAGCGGAGGAGATGGCGTCGCCCACCACCTGCTCCGGCAGGGAGGAGGAGTCGACGATCATGGCGTTCTGGCCGCCGGTTTCGGCGATCAGCGGGATGTCCACATTTTCCGCGACGGCGCGCTTGGCCAGGGTGCGGTTGATCAGCTGCGCCACTTCGGTGGAGCCGGTGAAGATCACGCCTTTTACGCGTGCGTCGTTGCACAGGCCTGCGCCGACCACTTCGCCGCGGCCCGGCAGGAATTGCAGGGCGGCGCGCGGGACGCCGGCTTCGTGCAGCAGTTCGACTGCGCGCTGGGCGATCAGCGGGGTCTGTTCGGCGGGTTTGGCCAGCACGACGTTACCGGCTGCCAGTGCGGCTGCGGCCTGGCCGGTGAAAATGGCGAGCGGGAAGTTCCATGGGCTGATGCAGGTGACGGGACCCAGCGCCAGAGTGTTGGTGGTGCCGCGTACCTGCACGGCGTAGTAGCGCAGGAAGTCGACGGCTTCGCGGACCTCGGCAATCGCGTTCGGCAGCGATTTGCCGGCTTCGCGCACGGCCAGCGCCATCAGCTCGAGCTTGTGCTGTTCGAAGAGGTCGGCGGCGCGTTCCAGGCATGCGGCGCGCTGCGACGGTTCGGTGGTTTGCCAGTCCATGGCGAAGTTGCTGGCGGCGTGCAGGGCGTTGTCGACGTCTTCGGCAGTGGCTTCGGTGACGGCGCCCACGATGTCGTCTTTGCGTGCAGGGTTCACCACCGGGGCGGAAGCCTGGCCGGCGCTGGCTGGCACGGCCAGCAGGGGTGCGGCGCTCCAGCTGCGCGGTTGTGCCAGGGCGACGGAGACTTCGCGCAGCACGTCTTCGTTGGAGAGGTCGATGCCGGCGGAGTTCTTGCGCTCAGCACCGAACATGTCCAGTGGCAGGGCGATGGCGTTGTGTGGCACGCCATTCAGCTTACGGGCGGCTTCGATCGGGTTGGTGATCAGGGAGTCGACCGGAATGCTTTCGTCGACGATCTGGTTGACGAAGGAGGAGTTGGCGCCGTTTTCCAGCAGGCGGCGTACCAGGTAGGCCAGCAAGGTCTCGTGCGAACCGACAGGCGCGTAGATACGGCATGCCTTGTCCAGGTTTTCCGAACCAACGACCTGGTCGTACAGGGTTTCGCCCATGCCGTGCAGGCACTGGAATTCGTAGCTGTTGATGCCGTCGCGCTTGGCCCAGGTGTAAATCGTGGACAGGGTTTGCGCGTTGTGGGTGGCGAACTGCGGGTAAATCACGTCGGTCGCCGCGAGCAGGCGCTGGGCGCATGCCAGGTAGGAGACGTCGGTGTAGACCTTGCGGGTGTAGACCGGATAGCCAGGCATGCCGTCAACCTGGGCGCGCTTGATTTCGGCATCCCAGTAGGCGCCTTTCACCAGGCGCACCATGAATTTGCGGCCGCTGCGCTTTGCCAGGTCGACCAGGTAGTCGATCACGAACGGGCAGCGCTTCTGGTAGGCCTGCACCACGAAGCCGATGCCGTCGAAGCCTTCCAGTTCTGGGTTGAAGGCCATCGCTTCCATCAGGTCGAGCGACAGTTCCAGGCGGTCGGCTTCTTCAGCGTCGATATTCAGGCCGATGTTGTAGCCCTTGGCCAGCTTGACCAGGGCGGTCAGGCGCGGCAGCAGCTCGCCCATGACGCGGTCGCGCTGGGCGCGGCTGTAGCGTGGGTGCAGGGCGGACAGTTTGACGGAGATGCCAGGACCATTGCGGATGCCGCGGCCGTTGGAGGCTTTGCCAATCGCGTGGATCGCCTTTTCGTAGGCGGCGTAGTAGTTGGCGGCGTCGGCTTCGGTCAGCGCTGCTTCGCCCAGCATGTCGTAGGAGTAGCGGTAGCCGCGTGCTTCGTTGTCTTTGCCGTTCTTGATCGCTTCTTCGATGGTCTGGCCGGTGACGAACTGGTTGCCCAGCATGCGCATGGCCAGGTCGACGCCCTTGCGGATCAGCGGCTCGCCGCCTTTGGCGATCAGGCTGGTGATGGCCGAACCCAGGCCTTCTTCACTGGAAGAGCTGACCAGCTTGCCGGTAATCAGCAGGCCCCAGGTGGCAGCATTGACGAACAGGGAAGGCGATTCGCCCAGGTGCTTGCGCCAGTCGCCCTTGGAAATCTTGTCGGCGATCAGGCGGTCGGCGGTGGCAGCGTCGGGAATACGCAACAGTGCTTCGGCCAGGCACATCAGGGCAATACCCTCTTCCGAGGACAGGGAAAACTGGTGCATCAGCGCATCCACACCGGAAGAACGGGTGCGTTTTTCGCGCACGGCGGTCACCAGGCGCTTGGCCAGGGACTGCGCCTCCTGGGTGGTTTCCGGCGAACCGACGTTAATTTGCGACAGTAGCCATTGCACTGCAGTTTGTTCGTCGCGGCGGTAAGCGGCAGTAATGGCGCTGCGCAGCGGGCTTGGATCGCGCAGGATTTCAGCTTGCAGGGCGGCGAACGGGGTGGTGTTCAGATGCATGAATGTCTCTATTGGCTAGTATGTAAAGAATCGTTTGGCACCTACGAAAACACGCCCGGCAAACCACGTTTGCGCGGGCGTGTTGTGCGGTGCAGCTAATGATTCGGATTGTATGCCGGAATCGCTCGGATTAATTCTGGTATTACTTTGTACTAGCAATAGATAGTTTTTGGTGCGAGAATTTGACCAAATAAAATTAATTGTGGGGATGTAATGCTGGACAAAATCAGTAAGAAAATTTTGGCCGAGCTGCAAAGTGACGGCCGAATTAGTAACGTTGAACTGGCTGCACGAGTAAATTTGTCGCCTGCTGCCTGCCTGGAACGCGTGCGGAAATTGCACGAGGCCGGTTACATCATGGGGTACACGGCGCAGCTCAATCCACAGTTACTGGATGTTTCGCTGCTGGTGTTCATCGAGGTGGTCCTGGACCGTACTACGCCGGAAGTGTTTGATGCTTTCAAGCACAGCGTCCAGCTGATTCCGGAAGTACTCGAATGCCATATGGTGGCGGGCGGTTTTGACTACCTGGTTAAGGCGCGTGTGAAGGATATGGCGGCGTACCGTGAGTTCCTTGGGAAGACCTTGCTGCAGAAAGGCGTGCGGGAAACCCACACTTATGCGGTGATGGAAGAAGTGAAGAACACGACCAAACTGCCGATCAAATAGGCAATTTCCACAGCATCCACCAAAAACCAAGGACGGCAAGTAGTAGCACAGCGGCCACGCTGTACCATGCGCTGCGAATGCCGTCTTCTGGATTCCCCTCCTTGTGGCCATTGAACATGGCGCGAACCAGGTTTTCGCCGTGCATCCAGCTACTCAACAGAACTCCCGCAATGTGAATGGCAACGAGCAGCAGCATCGTATTAGCCAATCCTTCATGCAGTTCTTCCAGTAATTTCCCGCCGATCTCCTTGTACGTGCCGTAACCAGTGGCTGTGACCAGGATCGTCATTACCAGCATGGCAACAATTGCCAATCCACCAGCTGGGTTATGTCCAACCTCATGATCGGGCTGTCCGCTTAACAGCGAACGGAAGTAGGCCAGGACTCTTGCAGGCCTGCGTATGAAAGCTGAGAACCGGGCATATCGCGTGCCGATCAGCCCCCAGAACAGGCGAAAGATCACCAGTCCTGCCATGGTGTAGCCAAAAGCGACGTGAAGCTGGCGCCAGTTATCGTGTTCGGCAGTCAGGTAAGCACCGGCAAAGTTCAACACCATCAGCCAGTGGAATACGCGAACTGGAGCATCCCAGACCAGGATTTTATGTTCAGGTTTCGAGTCCATGGGCCACATCCTGTGCCCATGAGGTTAAGTGGGTGTTAACCCTTTGCAAAAATTTTCGATGACGCCGTAGGCGTAGCGCGAGGCGACGGTTTGTACAAATTCCATGAAGTCAGTTGCGGCGTCTTCGTTCGCGTTGTCGGAAATCGTGCGCATGATGGCGAAAGGAATTCCTAGCTCATGGCAAACCTGGGCGACCGCTGCACCTTCCATTTCAACTGCAAGTAGATCAGGCAGGGCGTCTTTCAGCTTACCCAGATGCTGGCGGTCCTTGATGAATTGGTCGCCGCTTCCGATTAGCCCGCGGTGGATTTGTGGGTTGTTTAGTTCGTTTTCCAGGAATTCACGGGTAGCCAGGCTGAGTTTGAGGCTCATTTCGCGGTCAGTCGGCATGCGCGAGAGGCCAGTGAGTGGGATTTCGAAGCGAGGGAACAGCGGGCTGGCATCAAAATCATGTTGAGCCAGCGAATCCGCGACGACTACATCGCCAACTCGAACCCCCAAGTCTGCAGAACCGGCAACGCCGGTAAAAATTATGTGGGTAACGTTGAACTTCTCCACAAGTGTTGCAGCTGTCACAGCAGCAGCAACCTTGCCAATTCGCGATAAAACAGCCACAGAATCGATTTTCCAGAGTTTTCCAGCCGTGTACTCGCGTTTACCGTGGATGAGCTTGTAGGGGCTCTCCATGGCTTCCAGCAGACCTTGTTGTTCTTCTGCCAAGGCAGAGATGATTCCGAGACGCATGCGCGAGTTGTCCTCTATTTATTTAAAGTTGTATACGAAAGGATAGTAGTAGATAGTAAACGCGACCCTGTCTGTGGATAAAGCTGTTAACATCCACAGAATCATAAGTTTACGAATTGTAGAACTGGCTGGACAAGAACTGTGTCTAAAACGGATGAGTTCTGAACAAATTTTGTGCGTGAACTCAAAAATGGGGTTTACGCACATTCGATCCTGTGGATATTCATCAGGTTATCAACAGACGATGCAGGTTTTGGGCTGAAATTGGCTCTCCGAACAGGAATCCTTGGCCAAAATCGCAACCAGCAGCCATCAAAATCTTCAGTTGTTCTTCGGTTTCGATCTTTTCCGCAATGACTTTGATGCCGAGCTTGTGCGCCATGGCGACGATGGCCTCGCACAGTGCCTGGTTTTCGGTAAAGCTGGTGTCCAGTTTCAGGTAATCGATCTTGAAACGCTTCAGGAAGTTCAGGGATGAGTAGCCGTGGCCGAAATCGTCCAGTGAAATCTGCATATTGGCGTCCCTGAGTGACTGGATACGCTCGACCACTTCGCGGCTGGCTTCCAGCAGCAGGCTCTCAGTGACTTCGATGATGATGGAACGCGCGGGAAGCGCCTGTTCCCTGAGCAGCGCCAGCCAATGATCGACGCCAACGGCTTCGTGCCTGAATTGCCAGGCTGATTTGTTCACGCAGACCTGGAAGCCATCGCCAAAGCTCGCGGCCTGGGTGGCTGCTTCCTGGAAAACCCATTCCCCGATCGATTCGATAATGCCGGTGTTTTCTGCGACGCCAATGAACTCGGCTGGTTTGAGCAAGCCCCGTTGCGGATGTTCCCACCGGATCAGTGCTTCGGCCATTTGTACTTTGCCGTTTGCCAGGTTACGGATCGGTTGGAACAGCAGCTGCAACTCTTTGTTTTTCAACGCATTACGCAGCTCTTTGCAAAGTTCGATACGCAGCTGGCTGGCTTCCTGCATAAAGGGGGCGAAATAGCTGAAGCGATTGCGGCCTTGTTGCTTGGCGAGGTACATGGCCTGGTCGGCGCATTTGATGAGAGTTTCAGCATCGCTGGCATCATCCGGGAAAAGGGCTATGCCAATGCTGCCGGATATTTCGGCAGTTTCATGTTTGAGCTGGAAGGGCCGGGCCAGGCTGTGGAGGATGTCCTGCACGATCCTGACGACATCCCCTGTGTCCTTCAATTCGCTCAGTATGACTGTGAATTCGTCGCCGCCAAGGCGGGCTACCGTATCGGTATTGCGTACGCATTGCAGCAGCCGCTCTGCCACTTGTTTGAGCAGGATGTCGCCAAAGTCATGGCCAAGTGTGTCATTCACGGCTTTGAAGCCATCGAGGTCGATGAAGACCAGGGCCATTGGCGCAATATCGCGCGCCGATTTTTTCATCTCCTGGCGCAGGCGTTCATTGAACATGCGCCGGTTTGGCAGGCCGGTAAGGGCGTCGAAGTTGGCCTCCTTCCAGATCGCTTCTTCGGTGGCCTTCTTTTTTGTGATGTCGGAGAAGAGGGCGACGTGACGCAGGGCGTTGCCCTGGTCATCGAAAACCGTGTTGAAACGTAGCGAGACCAGGTAGTGGTCGCCGTTTTTATGCTGGTGCCAGACTTCGCCTTCCCAGTAGCCGGTGTGTGTGATGGTCTGCCGCATGCGGCTGAAGAACTTGATGTCCTGTTGGCCGGAAGTCAGTTCGTAAGCGAGGTGGCCGATTACTTCGTCGGCTGGGTAGCCGCTAATGCGCGAAAAGGCTGGGTTTACCGACAGGATTCGTCCCTCTGCATCGGTCACCATCATGCCTTCACTCGCGTTGTCGTACATGAGGGTGGCGAGCTTGCTTGCTTCTTCATGCCTTTTACGCTCGCTGATGTCTTCCGCCATGACGAAGAGGCCGATAACGTTGCCGTTTTCGTCGCGATCAGGCACGTAAGTAATCGCGTCGCAGCAATCCTGGTCGTTGCGCTGGATGTGGCGTTCGAAATGGACCATCTCGCCGTTGAAGGCGCGTTCAAGGTGCGGGCGGGTTTCGGCATAGATCTCCGGCGGTAAAACTTGCTGGAGACTGTCGCCTTCACCGTAAATTTCAGCAAATCGGCGGTTTTTAAAGGTGTATTTTTCGTCTTTTCCAACATAGGCAATGACGATAGGCAGGTTGTCCGCAATCAGCCGCAGGCGTTGTTCGCTTTTGGCCAGCTTTTTTTCCGTTTCGTTCGATGTAACGTACAAATCATGGATGCGGCGTTCGCGTTCTTCTGCAGCAGCAAAGGAATGCAGCGCGTAGATGGTTGCAGCGGCGATCAAGAGGAAAATCAGGAACAGTGCCAGGCCGGCGATGATGAAATGCCGCTGTGAGATCAAGGCCAGGCCAACGTTGGAGCTGCCGACTAAGACTACGAGAGGCAAGTTAGGCAGTTTGCGGTAGCTGGCGATGCGGGATTTGTGGTCAATAGGGCTGATCGTGGTCAGCGTATCGATCGGTGAGTTCCGGAATGAGCGATAGACATTGGAATCGCTGATATCGCGGTTGAAGGTTTGTTCGAAGAGCGGCGCACGGGCAATGATCCTGCCGTTGGTATGGAACAGGGTGACGGTGACGTCATCGCTTAATCGCGAATTTTCAAAGGTTTGCGCCAGGGTGCTGGCATTTATCGGGGCGACGATCACGCCAAGGAACTGGCCTTTAGCGTTGTCCACCCTGCGGCTTAGAAAGAACAGGCGTGATTTGGAGATTCGGCCGTAGGTTGGTTCACCAACGTAAAGTGAATTTCCAGGTTTGAGCTGGGCCTGGAAGTAGTCGCGGTCCTGGTAGTTGATGCCTTTGACGGGAATGTCGCGTGAACTGGCAGTTGCGAAGCCGTTCGGGTCGATGAAAGTAATCCAGAAACTGCTGCCAAAAGTAGCACCGCGTGATGAAAGCAGGGCGTCGACAGTCTGCGGCGTGTAAGGGGCGACTTTGATGGCGTTGGCAAAGCCAAGCAAAGCAATGTCGGACAGCTGGATCGTACTCAGGACTTGGGCTTCGATGGCCCGTGCATAGTGTTGGGTTTGCTGGCGGATAGCCTGTTCGCGGTCGCGTGCGGAGGAAAGCAGCTGCCACGCCACGACTGCTGTGGCGAGCAGGGCGAGCATGGCCATCGTGACAAGCAATCGCCGGCGAAAGCGCCGATAGGCGTCTGTGGTCGACAAGAGGTTCTCCAGCTTGGTTGCATGGAATAACTCGCTTTTTCAGTATAGATGATCGCGTTGGAGAGTTTTGTTTACGTTAGATTAGTGTGTATACAAAGTAGTAGTGGTTGTTAACAACCCGCACTTTCTGTGGATAAGTCCACCTTGCGGAAAAAAATCAGGGGTTTACGCGCTGTATAAGGAGGCGAGTAAACCTTGCGTGAGCCGGGAACTGTTTTTGGACAATTTTTCGGCTTTTGGCTGAACTTTGGTTTACTCACAATCGATGCCTGTGGATATTCATAGCGTTATCCACAGTCGCGAAGGGGGAGAAAAATGGGTCTTAAGGCGATTTTTCCCATTCCGATCATCCAGGGACCGATGGCTGGAGGCGCCAATACGCCGGCGATGGTCGCGGCCGTCTCGAACGCTGGCGGGCTCGGTTCATTCGGCGCATCCATGCTGTCGCTGGACACGATCCGTTCCCAGGTAGCGGAAACCCGGCGTCTGACAGCGCGCCCATTTATGCTGAATTTCTTTGTGCAGGGCATTCCTTCGCCGTCTCCGCAGGAAGTGGAACGGGCCGTGGGCTTGTTGCGGCCGGTTTGGAGTTCGCTGGGTTGGCCGGAGCTGCCTATGCCGGCGAAATGGTGTGAGGATTTCGCGGCGCAGTTTGAACTGTTGCTTGAATTGAAGCCCGCCGTGGCGAGTTTTACCTTCGATATCCTCACTGCGGCGCAGGTGAGGCGTTTGCATGACGCGGGCATTTTCGTTATCGGGACTGTGACCACGGTGGAGGAGGCGCTGGCCTGGCAGGCCGCCGGTGCCGATGCGATAGTCGCCTCGGGCGTGGAGTCGGGCGGCCATCGCGGGACATTCATCGGCGAGCAGTCGGCAGCGTCGCTGGAGGCGATTCCCTTGCTGGCGGCGGTACTGCAGGCGGTGAAGATCCCCGTTATCTCGGCTGGCAACATCATGTCGGGCGCCGATATCCGTGAGCGGCTGGCGCTGGGCGCGTCGGCGGTGCAGATGGGGACTGCCTTTCTGGTCACCGACGAATCGGGCATTCCTGCTGTGTACAAGGAGCGCCTGCTGGCGGCGCAAGGCAACCCTACCCGCCTGACGCGTGCGTTCTCGGGCCGCCTGGCGCGTGGCGTCGAGAACCGTTTCATGCAGCAGATGGCGGAAGTGGAAGCTGATGTCCCGGCTTATCCGGTGCAGAATGCGCTCACCGGCAGTATCCGGGCGGAGGCGGCAAAGCGCGGTGATCCCGAGCTTCTGTCGTTGTGGGCTGGAACCGGGGTGGCACGGTCGCGCGCCATGCCGGCAGCAAAACTGATGGAAACCCTCATCGCCGAAATCGATCAATCCTGACGCGGAGAACACTTGGAATCTGCAGGCCAGTATGACTACATCATTGTCGGGGCAGGAACTGCGGGTTGCGTGCTCGCCAACCGCCTGACGCAAAATCCGAAGAACGAGGTATTGCTGATTGAGGCGGGCGGGAAGGACGACTACGCCTGGATCCATATCCCGGTTGGCTACCTCCACTGCATCAACAATCCGCGCACGGACTGGATGTTCCGCACCGAGGCCGAAGCTGGCCTGGGCGGGCGCAGCCTGATCTACCCGCGCGGCAAAGTCCTCGGCGGAAGTTCGTCGATCAACGGCATGATCTATATGCGCGGCCAGGCCGGCGATTACGATCGTTGGGCGGAGTCATGCGGCGACCCACGCTGGCGCTGGTCGGAAGTGCTGCCTTTGTTCCGCAAGAGCGAAGACCATCATGGCGGCGCTTCGGAATTCCACGGCGCGGGCGGCGAATGGCGTGTGGAAAAGCAGCGGCTGCGTTGGGATATCCTCGACGCTTTCCGCGACGCGGCGGAGCAGGCGGGCATTCCCAAAGTCGACGATTTCAACCGCGGCGACAACTTCGGCTGCGCGTATTTTGAAGTGAACCAGAAGCGCGGCATCCGCTGGAACACGGCCAAGGCTTTCCTGCGCAAAGCGGCGCAGCGCCCCAACCTGACCTTGATGACCGGCTGCCACGTTGAAAAACTGGTGCTGGAGGAGGGCGTCTGCAAAGGCGTGATATTCACCGGCGGCGGCACGCGCTGGCATGCCGAAGCGCGCGAGACCCTGCTGGCGGCGGGCGCGATCGGCTCGCCGCACATCCTGCAGCTATCCGGCATCGGGCCCGCCGACGTGCTGGCGCAGGCGGGCGTGCAGCCGGTGCTCGATCTGCCGGGCGTCGGCGCCAACCTGCAGGACCATTTGCAACTGCGCATGGTTTTCCAGGTCGAGGGGGCGCGCACCCTGAACACGCTGGCGCGCAGCTGGTTGGGCAAGGCGCGCATCGGCCTTGAGTATGCGCTGTTCCAGAGCGGGCCGATGTCGATGGCGCCGTCGCAGCTCGGCGCGTTTGCCCGTTCCGGGCCGGAGCAGGCTGCGCCCAACCTGGAATACCATGTGCAGCCGCTGTCGCTGGAGCGTTTTGGCGAACCGCTGCACGACTTCCCTGCTTTCACGGCCAGCGTCTGCAACCTGCGCCCGACCTCGCGCGGCCATGTGCGCATTGCGTCCGCCGACTCCTGCGCGCCGCCCAAAATCACGCCGATGTACCTGAGCACCGACGAGGACCGGCGCGTGGCGGCCGCCGCGTTGAACCTGACGCGCAAGATCGTGGCGGCGCCGGCGTTGGCCAAATACCGGCCGCAGGAATGCAGACCCGGTGTGCATTTTCGCACCGACGAGGAGCTGGCCGAAGCGGCGGGGGCCATCGGGACCACGATTTTCCATCCGGTCGGCACCTGCAAAATGGGCCGCGCAGACGATGTTTCGGCCGTGGTTGACAGCGAATTGCGGGTGCGCGGCGTGCGCGGGCTGCGCATTGCGGACGCGTCGATCATGCCGACTATCACTTCCGGTAACACAAATTCCCCGGTGATCATGATTGCGGAAAAGGCAGCACTTTTGTGTATGATCTAGCAAAACCGGGGAGACGCAATGTCCGACTTCATCTTGGAAACAAAGAGTTTGACCAAGGAGTTCAAGGGATTCACCGCTGTCGCCAACGTGGACCTGAAAGTCCAGCGCGGGCATATCCACGCCCTGATCGGCCCGAACGGGGCCGGCAAAACCACCTGCTTTAACCTGCTCACCAAGTTCCTGGTGCCGACCTCGGGCCAGATCCTCTTCAACGGCAAGGACATCACGCCCCTCAAGCCGGCGCAGATCGCCCGCATGGGCGTGATCCGTTCCTTCCAGATCTCGGCGGTCTTTCCCCACCTGACGGTGCTGGAGAACGTGCGTATCGGCCTGCAGCGCAAACTTGGCACCACCTTCCACTTCTGGCGCAGCGAGCGCTCGCTGGACCAGCTGAATGGCCGCGCCATGGAGCTGCTGGCCGAAGTCGACCTGTCCTCGTTCGCCGATACCGTGACGGTCGACATGCCCTACGGCCGCAAGCGCGCGCTGGAAATCGCCACCACGCTGGCCATGGAGCCGGAGCTGATGCTGCTCGATGAGCCGACCCAGGGCATGGGGCATGAGGACGTGCACCGCGTGACGGAGCTGATCAAAAAGGTGTCCGCCGGCCGCACCATCCTGATGGTTGAACACAATATGAACGTGGTGTCCGGCATCAGCGACCGCATCTCGGTGCTGCAGCGCGGCGCTGTGCTGGCGGAAGGGCCTTATGCGGAGGTTTCGAAGAACCCGCAGGTGATGGAAGCCTATATGGGAACCGAAGCCGGGGTGGGCGCATGAGCGCCGCGCTGGAGATCAGCCAGCTGCAGGCCTGGTATGGCGAATCGCACATCCTGCACGACGTGAACCTGACGGTGAACCCGGGTGAAGTGGTAACGCTGCTGGGCCGCAATGGCGCGGGCCGCACCACCACCCTGCGCGCCATCATGGGCCTGACCGGCGCGCGCAAAGGTTCGATCCGAATCAATGGCCAGGAAGCGATTGGTTTGCCGACGCACAAGGTGGCCCACCTCGGGGTCGGTTATTGTCCGGAGGAGCGCGGCATTTTCGCCTCGCTCACGGCAGAAGAGAACCTGCTGCTGCCGCCGGCGCTGAAAACGGGGCAGGGCATGCCGCTGGAAGAGATCTACGAGATGTTCCCCAACCTGGCGGAGCGCCGCGGCAGCCAGGGCACGCGCCTGTCCGGCGGCGAACAGCAGATGCTGGCCGTGGCGCGCATCCTGCGCACCGGCGCGCGCCTGCTGCTGCTGGATGAGATCTCGGAAGGCCTGGCGCCGGTCATCGTGCAAAGCCTGGCGCGCATGATCCGTACGCTGAAGGCGAAAGGCTACACCATCGTCATGGTCGAGCAGAACTTCCGCTTCGCCGCACCGCTGGCGGACCGGTTTTACGTCATGGAACACGGAAGGATAGTGGAGAGGTTTGCGTCATCTGAACTGGAAGCCCGCATGCCAGTGTTGACTGAGCTGCTGGGCGTTTGAATACAAATACTGAAAACGGAGACAGCATGAAACGCCAAGTTATCGCACTCGCAGCTGCATGCACCGCCCTTAGCGCACAGGCCCAGATCTCGGGCGACACAATCAAGATCGGCTTCATCACCGACATGTCCGGCGTCTACTCCGATATCGACGGCCAGGGCGGGGCGGAAGCGATCCGGATGGCGATTGCCGACGCAGGCGGCACCATCGCCGGCAAGAAGATCGAGTTCGTGTTTGCCGATCACCAGAACAAGGCCGACATCGCCGCTTCCAAGGCGCGCGAATGGTTCGACCAGCAGGGCGTGGACATGCTGATCGGCGGTACCAATTCCGGCGCCAACCTGGCCATGGCAAAGGTTGCCGCCGACAAGAAGAAGATCTTCATGGTGGTGGGCGCCGGCTCCTCGCGCCTGACCAATGAGGAATGCACGCCCTACACCGTGCACTACGCCTACGACACCGTCGCGCTGGCGCGCGGCACGGGCAGCACCATCGTCAAGCAGGGCGGCAAGAGCTGGTACTTCCTGACCGCCGATTACGCCTTCGGCCACTCGCTGGAAAAGGATACGTCGGAGGTGGTGACCAAGGCCGGCGGCAAGGTGCTCGGCACCGTGCGCCACCCCTTCCCCGGCACCGATTTTTCGTCGTTCCTGATGCAGGCCTCCTCGTCCGGCTCCCAGGTGCTGGGCCTGGCCAATGCCGGCGGCGACTTTATCAACTCGGTGAAGGCCGCCAATGAATTCGGCGTCGCCAAGAAGATGAAGATGGCCGGCCTGCTGGTCTTCATCAACGACATCCACTCGCTCGGCCTGAACGCCACCGCCGGCATGTACCTGACCGACGGCTGGTACTGGGACATGAACGAACAGACCCGCGCCTGGTCCAAGCGCTACTTCTCGAAAATGAAGAAGGAACCGTCGATGCTGCAGGCCGGCGACTACTCCGCCGCGCTGCAGTACCTGAATGCCGTGAAGGCGCTCGGCACCGACGATTCGGACAAGGTGATGGCCAAGCTGAAATCCACCACCATCAAGGATGTCTTCACCAGCAACGGCGTGATCCGTCCCGACGGCCGCATGGTGCACGACATGTACCTGATGGAAGTGAAGAAGCAGTCCGAATCCAAATACCCTTGGGACTACTACAAGGTCGTGGCCACGATCCCGGGCGAGCAGGCCTATATGTCCAAGGCCGAATCCAAATGCGCGCTGTGGAAGTAGGCTAGATGGAGATCTTCGGCCGCCCGCTACCGATGATGATGTCCCAGCTGCTGCTGGGGCTCGTCAACGGCTCCTTCTACGCCATGCTGTCGCTCGGCCTTGCCGTGATCTTCGGCCTGCTGAACGTGATCAATTTCGCCCACGGCGCGCTGTACATGATGGGCGCTTTCCTGGCGTGGATCGGCATGACGTATTTCGGCATGAGCTACTGGAGCATGCTGGTGCTGGCGCCGCTGATCGTGGGCGTTTTGGGCGTCGTCATCGAAAGGACGATGCTGCGCTGGCTGTACAAGCTGGACCACCTTTACGGCCTGCTGCTGACCTTCGGGCTGACCCTGCTGATCGAAGGCGCTTTCCGCTCGTTTTACGGGGTCTCTGGGCAGCCGTTCGAGACGCCTGAGGCCCTGCAGGGGGCAACTGACCTCGGCTTCATGGTGATGCCCAATTACCGCGCCTGGGTGGTGGTCGCGTCGCTGGTGGTTTGCCTGGCCACCTGGTTCGTGATCGAGAAGACCAAACTGGGCGCCTACCTGCGTGCCGGCACCGAGAATCCCAAGCTGGTGGAGGCGTTCGGCATCAATGTCCCGTTGATGGTCACCCTGACCTATGGCTTTGGCGTCGCTTTGGCGGCCTTTGCAGGCGTCCTGGCGGCTCCTATCCAGCAAGTGACACCCCTGATGGGGTCGAACCTGATTATCGTCGTATTCGCCGTTGTGGTGATCGGTGGCATGGGTTCGATCATGGGCTCGATTATCACCGGCCTCGGGCTGGGCGTGATCGAAGGTCTGACCAAGGTGTTCTATCCCGAGTTTGCCAACACCGTCGTGTTTTTGGTGATGGTCATCATCCTGTTGCTGCGCCCCGCCGGCCTGTTCGGCAAGGAACGATAGATGAACAAAAAGCTGGGCTATTCCATCGCATTTGCGCTGGCGCTGGGTGCGCCGTTCGTCGGCTACCCGGTGCTGCTGATGAAGCTGTTGTGCTTCTCCCTGTTCGCCTGCGCCTTCAACCTGCTGATCGGCTTTACCGGCCTGTTATCGTTCGGCCATGCCGCCTTCTTCGGCGCCGCAGGTTACGTGGCCGGCAATGCGATAAAGAACTGGGGCCTGCCGTTCGAAGCCAGCCTGCTGGTCGCCGTGCTGTCCGGTGCCGTGCTGGGCGTGCTGATGGGCGGCCTGGCGATTCGCCGGCAAGGCATCTACTTCTCCATGATCACGCTGGCGCTGGCGCAAATGGTGTATTTCGGCGCGCTGCGTTTTACAGATTTCACTGGTGGCGAAGATGGCCTGCAAGGCGTCCCGCGCGGCAAGCTGCTTGGCGTGCTCGACTTGGGGAACGACCTGGCGATGTATTACGTGGTGCTGGCGATTGCTATCGCCGGCTTCGCGCTGATCATGCGTACGGTGCACTCCCCCTTTGGCCAGGTGCTGAAAGCGATCAAGGAAAACGAACCGCGCGCGATCTCGCTGGGCTACGACGTCGACCGCTACAAGCTGGCGGCATTCGTCTTGTCCGCTTCGCTCGCAGCCCTGGCCGGGGCCACGAAATCGATTGTGCTGGGCTTTGAGACATTGACCGATGTGCACTGGACCATGTCCGGCCTGGTGATCCTGATGACGCTGGTCGGCGGAATGGGCACCCTGGCCGGCCCGATCATTGGCGCTATCCTGATCATCGCGCTGGAGAACAAGCTGGGCGACTTTGGAACCATGCTGGCTGCCAGCACCGGCATCGAATGGTTCAACACCCTGGGTGAGGCAGTCAGCCTGGTAACCGGCCTGATCTTCGTCGCCTGCGTACTCCTGTTCCGCAAAGGCATCGTCGGCGAGTTCCTCGCCCGCGCAAAGCTTAGTTCGAAATGAACTTGGCGAACCACTGGCGGAAGCGGCGCGGTGGCTTCTCTGCGGCCGGTTCAGCGACGGCGGCAACTGGATCGGCGCTCACGCTGCGCACCTTTGCTTCCAGCAGCGCAAAGCCCAGTTCACGCGTATCGGCGCTGCCGTGCATGGCTGCCGGTGTCCAGGTTGGCGATTCGAAGTCGAGGCGGTACAGCTTGCCCGCTTCCAGCTGCAGCGGCACGTTAACCTCGGCTACGCTGTTCTGCACGCCGTGGAAGGTGTGGGTGGTGGTGGCGCCAAAGGATTTGGCGATGTCGTCGTAGGGCGTGGCGCTGACCTTGAACTCGCTGCCCGAATCCAGCACGCTGAGGAACTTCAAGCCCAATTCTTGCGCGTCGCTGCGCGCGAAATGGTAGCAAGTGGCGCGGCCGGATGACCAGCGGCCACCGGTGCCGTTCAGTTCCGCTTCGTAGGGATACCAGCCCTGTCCGAACTTGGATACCGGGGCTTCCTGCATGGCAGAAGGGCGCGTGTCGAAGACATAGAGGTTGCCCTGGCAGCGGCGGCAGACTTCCGTCTGCATGGCATTCTTGGCAATCTCCATGCGCTTCGGATGTTCCAGCAATTCCTTCAGCGAGCTGTTGCGCAGGTTGGGCAATTCCATCTCGCCTTCGTAGTCGAGGCAGCAGAGCGACAGCTGGCCGTCGGCCAGCATGGAGACATTGTGCGCCATGGCGCAATCCATCGGCTCCTGGCGCTCCTCCACATAGACCAGCGATTCCTTGGGCAGGAAGGTCTTCATGAACGACTCTTCCTTGGTCCACATGCCAAAAGTCTTGAAGCGGATGAAGCAGTTCGGGGCGAACATATAGCCCCAGAAGCGGTCTTCGGTCAGGTCTTCCGCGTTTGGCGGCACGTCGGCACGGCGGCCGGCGAGGTGGCCACGCTCCAGTTGCGGGCCGTATTTCACTTCGCTGCGGGCCAGTTCGGTCGCGAAGGCATCGGGGAATTCCGCGCGCAGCTGTTCCGCGTAGCCGTCGAAGCGGTCCAGCAGCTGGCGCACGAATTCGCCCTTGTCTTCGATCTTGAACGGGTCCCACATATCCAGTTCAAAGTCGGACTGCAGGGTGGAATCGGCGCGCATATTGGTGGTCGAGGTGACGTGGATCTCGACGCGCGATTCGCTGCCGCTGGCGAACTTTTCGCGCAGGGCCGGCAGGATGCGGGCAAAGTACTCGTCGAAATCGAGCTTGTCGTAACCGCGCAGGCGGTCGTAGGAATCCTTGTTCGGGGTCTGCAGGCTCATCACCAGGGCGATATTGTCGTGCGCGAAAATCTTGCGCGAGCGCTCTTCGTCCAGCAGGGAGATGTTGGTGATCAGGTAGACCTCGATGCCGTACTGCTCGCACAGGTCGATATAGTTGAAGATCTTCTTGTTCAGCAGCGGCTCGCCCAGGACGCTGAACTGGATCGGGCGATTCAGGTTCAGGTCGCGTACCTGCTCGATGAAGCGGATCGCCAGTTCGTCATCCGCCAGCGCCCGGTCCTTCTTGATGTAGTCGGAAGGGCAGAACGTGCAGTGCATATTGCAGTGGTTCGTCATCTCCAGAAAGAAGACGTCGGGCACGATCTCGGTGGTGTTGGCTGGAACGGGTGCGGTCATGGTGGGGCTGAGTAATAGGGGCTAGGGCATTTTACACGAGGCAAGGACTGGGCTTCTTCCGTAAAATGTAAGGATTTGAATCGGTACGGGAGCAGGGTGATGGTGGAGTACGGCTTGTTGGCGGGCGCGGCATTCGCGGCTGGATTTGTGGATGCGGTGGTGGGCGGCGGCGGTTTGATCCAGATTCCCGCTCTGTTCTCGGCGATGGGCAATACGCCTCCCGCAACGCTGCTGGGCACCAATAAGGTGGCCAGCGTATTCGGTACCAGTGCGGCGGCTGTGAACTATGCGCGCCGGACGTCCATTGCCTGGTCGACTGTGGCGCCGGCGGCGATTGCCGCATTCCTGTTTGCCTTCCTTGGCGCCTATACGGTGACCAGGATTCCTCCCGACTTCCTGCGCGGCTTGCTGCCTTTCGTGCTGCTGGCGGTGGCCGGCTACACCTTCTACCGCAAGGACCTGGGCAGCGTCCATGCGCCGCTGCACACCGGCACCAAGGAGAAGGTACTGGCTGTACTGGTGGGGGCGGGCATCGGTTTCTATGATGGCTTCTTTGGCCCGGGCACGGGCAGCTTCCTGGTCTTCCTTTTTGTGCGCAGCTTTGGCTTTGACTTCCTTGGGGCTTCGGCGGCGGCGAAGGTGGTCAATGTGGCGTGCAATGTGGCGGCTATCTCCCTGTTCGGTATCACCGGCAATATCATCTGGCTGTTGGGTTTGACGATGGCGGTGTTCCAGGTGTGCGGTTCGGTGCTCGGCACCAAGCTGGCGTTGAAGCATGGCAGTGAGTTTGTGCGCCGTTTGTTCCTGGTGGTTGTGGTGCTGCTGATCATCAAGACGGGCTACGACGCGTGGTTCAAGTGATATTGTTTCACGTGAAACAGCAGAGGCCGGGTGACCCCCGGCCTCTTTTTTTGTTCCACGTGAAACATTGCTCGCAAAAATATCCTGCCCAAAAAATTCGCAGCCGGGAAAAAACTTTATAATCTCGGTTGATCCCACGCTTTTCCCCATTTTTCACCATGCTATTTCCTACTGAATTCGACGTTATCGTTGTCGGCGGTGGTCACGCCGGTACCGAGGCGGCCCTCGCTTCGGCCCGCATGGGTCAGAAGACCCTCCTGTTGACCCACAACATTGAGACCCTGGGCCAGATGTCGTGCAACCCATCCATCGGCGGTATCGGCAAAGGCCACCTGGTCAAAGAAGTCGATGCGATGGGTGGCGCCATGGCCATCGCAACCGATGAGTCGGGCATCCAGTTCCGTATCCTGAACTCGTCCAAGGGCCCTGCCGTGCGTGCGACACGCGCGCAGGCCGACCGCATCCTGTACAAGGCGGCTATCCGCCATCGCCTGGAAAACCAGCCGAACCTGTGGCTGTTCCAGCAGGCGGTGGATGACCTGATGG
>NZ_JAYSCO010000011.1:0-27612 GCF_041914865.1 Pseudoduganella sp.
TCGTCGCGCAGGATGTACTGGTACTGCTCGGCGGCGCCGGTCATCTTGTTCTGGCGGCCCAGCGCCAGGATCTGGGTGAAGCCGACGTAGAAGAACAGGCCTTCCATCAGGCAGGCGAACACGATCAGGGACTTCAGCAGCTGCTGGTCGGTCTCGACGGTGCCGGTCTTGAAGGTCGGTTCGGTCAGGGTGTTGATGAACGGGATCAGGAACTGGTCCTTGTCGCGGATCGACGCCACTTCGTTGTAGGCGTTGAAGATTTCCTGCTCGTCCAGGCCCAGGGACTCGACAATGTACTGGTAGGCGTGGGTGTGGATCGCTTCTTCGAACGCCTGGCGCAGCAGGTACTGGCGGCACTCGGGAGCGGTGATGTGGCGGTAAGTGCCCAGCACGATGTTGTTGGCGGCCAGGGAGTCGGCGGTGACGAAGAAGCCCAGGTTACGCTTGACCAGGCGGCGCTCGTCTTCGGACAGGCCGTTCGGGTTCTTCCACAGCTCGATGTCGCGCTGCATGTTCACTTCCTGCGGCATCCAGTGGTTGGCGCAGCCGGCCAGGTATTTGTCCCAGGCCCATTTGTACTTGAACGGCACCAGCTGGTTGACGTCGGTCTGGCCGTTGATCACGCGCTTGTCGTCGGCGTTGACGCGCAGGGCGACTTGCTCGGCGGTGGCTTCGGCGGTGGCGCCTGGAGGTGGGGTCATACGCGGTGCTGCCGCGGTTTCTTCGTCCCAGGATAGCATTTGTTTTTTCCTCTTAGATTGACTCTTTTGAACCCGGTAAACCTGGGTCAGACCCAAGGGTCTGACCCTGTCCGCTCAACTGAATGGACTGGGTCTGACCCTTGGGTCAGACCCTGGTTTACCGGGCTTACCTTATTGTATTACTGGCAGGCTTCGCATTCCTCGAAACCTGGGTCACCAGGACGCAGGTAGCAGGCGGCGCCTTCCTCAACCACTGGCGCGACGGCTGCCGGGGCATCCGGCACGTTCGCGGACACGGCGTTCAGGGCGCCGGTACGGGTGGTGGATTTCTCCATGTGCGACGCTGCAATAGTGCGCAGGTAGTAGGTGGTCTTCAGGCCACGCAGCCATGCCAGCTTGTAGGTCTCGTCCAGCTTCTTGCCGGAGGCGCCTGCCATGTAGATGTTCAGCGACTGCGCCTGGTCGATCCACTTCTGGCGGCGCGATGCGGCTTCCACCAGCCAGGTCGGCGACACTTCGAAGGCGGTGGCGTAGATGTCGCGCAGGTCTTGCGGGGCACGATCGATCTTGCTCAGGGAGCCGTCGAAGTACTTCAGGTCGGCGATCATCACCTCGTCCCACAGGTCGCGTGCCTTCAGGTCGCGCACCAGGTAGGCGTTGATCTCGGTGAACTCGCCGGACAGGTTGGACTTCACGTACAGGTTCTGGAAGGTCGGCTCGATGCAAGCGGACACGCCGATGATGTTCGAAATGGTCGCGGTCGGAGCGATCGCCACGCAGTTCGAGTTACGCATGCCGAACTTGGCGATGCGCTCGCGCACCGGGGTCCAGTCCATCGAGGACGACAGGTCCTGCTCCAGGTAGCCGCCGCGCTGTTCCGCCAGCAGGCGCACCGAGTCTTGCGGCAGGATGCCGCGCGACCACAGGGAGCCTTCGTACGATTCGTAACGGCCGCGCTCTTCCGCCAGCTCGGTCGACGCCAGGTAGGCGTAGTAGCACACCGCTTCCATCGAGGTGTCGGCGAAGTTCACCGCTTCCATCGAGGCGTATGGCACGCGCATCATGTGCAGGCAGTCCTGGAAGCCCATCACGCCCAGGCCGACCGGACGGTGGCGCATATTGGCGTTGCGTGCTTTCTCGACGGCGTAGTAGTTGATGTCGATCACGTTGTCCAGCATGCGCATCGCGGTGCGGATGGTCTTCTGCAGCTTGACGTGGTCGATCTTGCCTTCTTTCATGTGCGCCGGCAGGTTCACGGAACCCAGGTTGCAGACGGCGATTTCGTCGGCGTTGGTGTTCAGGGTGATCTCGGTGCACAGGTTCGAGGAGTGCACCACGCCCACGTGCTGCTGCGGCGAACGGATGTTGCACGGATCCTTGAAGGTGATCCATGGGTGGCCGGTTTCGAACAGCATGGACAGCATCTTGCGCCACAGGTCCAGCGCTTCGATCTTCTTGAACAGGCGCAGTTCGCCGTTGGCGGCCTTGGCTTCGTAGCCCAGGTAGGCTTCTTCGAATTCCTTGCCGAACTTGTCGTGCAGGTCAGGCACGTCGGATGGCGAGAACAGGGTCCAGGTGCCCTTTTCCATCACACGCTTCATGAACAGGTCCGGAATCCAGTTGGCGGTGTTCATGTCGTGGGTGCGGCGGCGGTCGTCGCCGGTGTTCTTGCGCAGGTCGAGGAATTCCTCGATATCCATGTGCCAGGTTTCCAGGTAGGCGCAGACCGCGCCCTTGCGCTTGCCGCCCTGGTTCACCGCCACGGCGGTGTCGTTCACCACTTTCAGGAACGGCACCACGCCTTGCGATTTGCCGTTGGTGCCCTTGATGTGGGCGCCCAGGGCGCGCACCGGGGTCCAGTCGTTGCCCAGGCCGCCGGCGAACTTGGCCAGCAGTGCGTTTTCCTTGATGGCGTCGTAGATGCCTTCCAGGTCGTCGGACACGGTGGTCAGGTAGCAGGAGGACAGCTGCGAACGCTGGGTGCCGGAGTTGAACAGGGTCGGGGTCGACGACATGAAGTCGAAGGTCGACAGCAGGTTGTAGAACTCGATGGCGCGCGCTTCGCGGTCGGTCTCGTTCAGGGCCAGGCCCATGGCGACACGCATGTAGAAGGCCTGCGGCATTTCGATGCGCACATCGCGCACGTGCAGGAAGTAGCGGTCGTACAGGGTTTGCAGGCCGATGTAGCCGAACTGCAGGTCGCGGTCGGCCACCAGGGCCTTGGCCAGCTTGGCCAGGTCGAACTTGCCCAGTTCTTCGTTCAGCAGTTCGGCGGCGATGCCTTTGGCGATGTACTGCGGGAAGTACTCGATGTAGGCGGCGGCGGCGCCGGCTTGCGGCACTTCCTTGCCGAATACTTCCTTACGGATGGTGTGCAGCAGGATGCGCGCGGTCACTTGCGAGTAGGCCGGGTCCTTTTCCATCAGCGCGCGGGCAGCCAGGATGGCGGACTTGTGCAGTTCTTCGACCGGCACGCCGTCGTACAGGTTCTTCACGGTTTCGGCCAGGATGGCGTCGGCATCGACGTGCTTTTCCAGGCCCTTGCAGGCGGCGCCGATCAGGTCGCGCACTTCCTGCATGACCAGCGGACGGGACACGCCGTTCTCGGTCACATTGATCTGTGGTTCTGCGGTCGCGGAGGCACCGGCTGCCTCTTTCTTCAGGCGGCGTTCTTCCATGTGCTTGGCGCGGTACAGCACGTAGGAACGCGCCACATCGTGTTCGCCCGAGCGCATCAGGGCCAGTTCCACCTGGTCTTGCACGTCTTCGATATGGAAGGTGCCGCCGGCTGGCTGGCGGCGCATCAGGGCGGCCACCACATTGTTGGTCAGCTCTTCCACCAGCTCGCGGATGCGGGCGGAGGCCGCACCCTGGCCGCCGTTCACCGCCAGGAACGCCTTGGTCATGGCCACGGCGATCTTGGATGGCTCGAACGCAACCACGGCGCCGTTGCGGCGGATGATGCGGTAATCGGCCATCTGGGCGGCGGAAACAGCGACGCCGCCGGCGGTTTCACCAGCGGAAACAGGCACTTGTGGCGCCTGGGTGATGGAAATGTCTTGAGTAGATTGCATTTATGCTCCGCGTATTCAGTATTTGTTTATGACCACTATATCTAGTGAACCATCGAATTCTGTCCACTAATTGTAGTGAGACGGACCGGTTCGTACAAGATGAAATTTTTTCGTTTCGACCACGATTTCTTATTGACTTTTGCATTCCCCGATCAACACAGGCGATCGGCGGTGAGCGAGCACTAACACAGCTTTTTGTTTGCTGATTTAGTATGCAATGTTGCAGCGCAGCAGGGAGTTGTGCGTTGGCAAAAACGCTACAACAATGAAGGGAATTTCGCGGCGGACCGGGATTATAGTCGAAACCGCGGACCGGGGTCGCGCCGCCGGTCCGCCGCCCGGGACCCCTAACTCGGGTCCTGGATGTTCAGTTTCTGCATCTGGTAGCGCAGCTGGCGGAAGCTGATGCCCAGCAATTGGGCAGCCTGGGTGCGGTTGTAGTTGGTTTGCGCCAGGGCGCGCGTGATGATGTCGCGCTCGACCGCTTCCAGGTAGGCCGGCAGGTTGCTGGGCAGGACGTCGAACACCGGCAGCGGCGGCATGCCGGGATCGCCGCCGGCACCGGCCTGCCCGGCTTCGTCGGCCTCCGGCGCAGCCGGCGCGCTGGCCGGGGCCGGGGCGCCCGGTGCGGCAGCGATGGGCGCTGCCACGGCCGGGGACGGCGCCGGCGCGGCGGCGGGCGGCGGCAGCGTGCCGCCTTTCAGCGCCAGGTCCTCGGCGGAAATCACGCCATCGTTGGAGAAGGCCAGCGCGCGCTCGAGGATGTTTTCCAGCTCGCGCACATTGCCGGGGAAGCTGTAGCCCTTCAGCACTTCCAGCACGCCCGGACCCAGCACGGCCTTGTGCTCGAAGGTGCCCAGGCGCGCCAGGATGGCGTCGATCAGCTCATCCAGGTCGTCCAGCCGCTCGCGCAGCGGCGCCAGGCGCAGCTCGATCACGTTCAGGCGGTAGAACAAGTCCTGCCGGAACAGGCCGTCCTCCACCAGTTTTTCCAGGTTCTTGTGGGTGGCGCTGATGATGCGCACGTCGACCGGTTCCTCCGAGGTGGCGCCGATCTTGCGCACGCGCCGCTCCTGGATGGCGCGCAGCAGCTTGACCTGCATGGCCAGCGGCAGGTCGGCCACCTCGTCCAGCATCAGGGTGCCGCCGTTGGCGGCCTGGAAGAAGCCGTCGCGCTCGTCGGCGGCGCCGGTGAAAGCGCCCTTGCGGTAGCCGAAGAACTCGGCCTCCATCAGCGCTTCCGGGATGGCGCCGCAGTTGACGGCAATGAAAGGCTTGTCGGCGCGCGAGCTTTGCGCGTGAATTTCGCGCGCCGCCAGTTCCTTGCCGCTGCCCGACTCGCCGTTGATGGCGATCGGCGCCATCGAGCGCGCCAGGCGCGCGATCTGTGCCCGCAGCGACTGGATCGCCGCCGAACTGCCGCGCAGGCGGCTGGTCTGCGGGCCGCGCGCCGGGGCGGCCGCCGGGGCCTGGTCGGTCAGCTTGAGCGCAGACTGCACCAGCACGCGCAGCTGGTCCAGCTGCACCGGCTTGCTGACATAGTCGAAGGCGCCGGCCTTCAGCGCCACCACGGCGTTGTCGGCGCTGCCAAAGGCGGTCACCACCGCGATCGGCACGTTCTTGCCGCTGGCCGTCACTTCGCGCACCAGTTCCAGGCCAAGGCCGTCGGGCAGGCGCATGTCGGTCAGCACCAGCTGGTACTCTTTTTCGGCAAACAGCTGGCGCGCTTGCTGCAGGGTTTCTGTGCTGTCCACGTCCAGCCCCATCTTCAGCAAGGTGATTTCCAGCAGTTCGCGCAGGTCGGCTTCGTCGTCAACGACCAGGACACGTGGAGAAGTCATGTATTTTTCGCAAATGTAATTACAAAGCGGCCGCTCGACTTGCGCGCCCCGCCCTCTGTCATGCCGGCATCGAAGCGGTGTTCGTAATCCAGCATGGCATCGTTATTCAAGCACAATTCGCGCGCCAGATACAGGCCCAGGCCCGTGCCTTTGCTGGAAGTGGTGTAAAACGGCTCAAACAGGTGGGCCCGCACCTGGGGCGAAATGCCCGGGCCGTCGTCCTGCACGTGCAGCTCCAGCTGGCGCCCCGGCGTGTTGACAATGAAGACACGGATGCTGGACGGCGTGCCGCTGGCATAGCGCACCGCATTGTTGAGCAGGTTGATCAGCACTTCGCGCAGGTGCAGCGGGTCGAAGCGCACCGTCACCTGCTGCATGCCGCCCAGGCACAGGATCTTGCTGTCCAGCTTATGGGTTTCGTCGAATTCGGCCTTCAGCTCGTTGAGGAAAGCTTCCAGCTCCATCGGCTCATGGTGGCTTTGCGCCTTGCGCGACAGCTGCAGGATGTCCTCCACCATGCGGTTCACGCGCGCCACATTGTCGCTGATGATCTTCAGCAGGCGCTTGTGCACCGGCGCCTGCAGGTCCTCCTCCAGCAGCGAATTGGCGTGGCCGATGGCCGACAGCGGGTTGCGCACCTCATGCGCGATGCTGGCGGTCAGGCGCCCCATCGAGGCCAGCTTCAGCTGCTGCGCCTTTTCCTCGATGCTGGTCACGTCTTCCAGGAAGATCACATTGCGCTCCACGTCCAGCCCGGCGGTGTCGGCCGGCGCAAAGCGCAGCTTCAGGTGCTGCGCCACGTCGCGCCGTGCGCTCCAGGCCGCGGTCATGTCCTCCAGCGCCGGATCGGCGAACGGCTTGATGGTGATGAAGCTGGTGGCCTGCGCCGGGTCGGCGCGCCAGGCTTCATAGGCGGCGGCGATCGGCTGCAGCACGGCGCCCTGCAGCGACGGCACCGGGCCGCCCAGCATGTGCTGCGCCGCCGGGTTGCTCATATAGACGGTGCCATCCGGCCCCACCACCAGGATGCCGTCGGCCGAATGCGAGATGACCAGGCGGTTGACCGCCTGCTGCACGCCGATCTCGATGCCGCGCTGCGCCGCCAGCTCCTCCTGCCCGATCAGGCGCGCCGCCATGCGGTTCACCACCAGCACCACGGCAAACCAGGCAATGCCGTACAGGCCGGCCTGCACCATCTGCGACTCGTCCGAGGAGATGTAGGCCAGGTAGCTGCTGTGGGCCAGCATGAACAGGCTGGCCAGCGAAGCGCTGAACAGCGCCAGCACCAGCGGCGCCAGGATGGCGCAGCCGGCCAGCGGGAACAGGTACAGGATGGCAAAGCCGGAGCGCATGCCGCCGGTGCTCATATACAGCAGCGAGATCACGCTCAGGTCGCAGGCGATCTGCGACATCAGCTGCAGCATGAAATGGCGCCGCCAGCGGCTGGCCAGCACCTGCAGGCCAGCCGCTGCCAGCAGGTAGCCGGCGCAGATTTCCACCGTGCTTTCGCGCGTCCCCATCTTGCCGGCGCTGAAGTACAGCAGCAGCACGATGGCAATGACGATACGCGTGCCGCCCAGGGCCTGCAGCGAGCGCCAGAAGGTGTCGCGCGACGCAGCCGACAGGGAATGGAGGCGGGCGAACACGCTGCGGCGGCCTTATTGCGGGGCGTGCGCCGCGCAGCAGTAGTCGCGGCCGTTGGCCGGCACGTTCTCCGAAGCCGGGAAATGCACGCCGCACTGGGCGCATTGCAGCATTTTTTCGGTCGCGCCCGGGGCCGGGCGCTGCGGCTGGCGCGGCGCCGGCTGGCCGCCCTGGGCGCCGCCGGGCGGGCCGCTCATCTTGCGCAACTTGCTGCGCACCGCAGCGATCACCAGGATCACCAGCGCAATCCAGAACAGGAGACGGGTCATGCCAAACCTCGATGTAACACTACTTCCATGACAAAACGGCTGCCGACATAGGCCAGCAGCAGGGTCGCAAAGCCGGCCAGCGTGAAGCTGAGGGCGGTCTTGCCGCGCCAGCCGCGGAACTGGCGGCCTGCCAGCAGGGCGGCGAACAGCACCCACGACAGCAGGGTGAAGACCGATTTGTGGTCCCACTTCAGCGCGCGGCCAAACAATTCCTCGGTAAAGACGATGCCCGACAGGACGGTCAGGCTAAGCAGCACGAAGCCGAAGGCGATCAGGCGGAACAGCAGCTTTTCCATGGTCAGCAGGGCCGGCAGCTGGTCCAGCGCCGTGGCCAGGATGCCGGGCCGGTCGCTGCGCGTATGCAGGCGCGACTCCTGCAGCGCCATCAGCACGGCATGGAAGGCGGCGATGGTCAGCGTGCTATAGGCCAGCGTGGCCACGGCGATATGCCAGCCCAGCATCGGCGAGCGGCCGGCGGTCGCGATCAGCGCGCCCGGGAAACCCGCCTGCAGCGCCACCACCAGCGCCGCCACCGGCATCACGATGCGGCGCAGGCCATCGAGCGGGAAATTGCGGTTCTCCAGCCAGTAGGCGCCGACCGAAATCCACAGCGCCGACGACAGCATGGTGGCAAAGCCGATGCGCAGCGAACCGGGCAGCATGACATCGCTCCACAGCGCCACGCCGTGCAGCAGCCAGGCGCCCGCCGTCAAAGCGGCAATCGGCGCGACCTTGCGGGAGGGAAGGAAGGCACAAACCAGGTAAAGCAGCGTTGCTGCAATCAGGAAGTAAATTTGCATCCGGTAAGTTTAACACCCAAGGAATTAAATGGGGACGTACCCTCTTTTCCGTCGGGACGGAAAAGAGGGTACGTCCCCATTAATGTCTCCTTTTAATTCGTCATGCTGGTGGCGCTGTTGTTCCTCCATCACCAACTGGTCCAGTTCGCGCTTGAGGGCGTTGAACCCGGGCGCGGCCGGGTCGCGCAGGCGCGGCAGCCCGACCAGCAGGTCGCGCTTGATGGTGCCGGGGCGGTAGGTCATGACCACGATGCGGTCGGCCAGGTAGAGCGCCTCCTCAATGCTGTGGGTGACGAAGATAATGGTCTTGTGCAGCTCGGACCAGATGCGCAGCAGCTCGTCCTGCAGGGAGCGCCGGGTCAGGGCGTCCAGGGCGCCGAACGGTTCGTCCATCAGCATGATGGGCGAGTCCAGCGCCAGCACGCGCGCGATGGCGACGCGTTGCCGCATGCCGCCCGACAGCTCTTTCGGGAAGCGGTGGCGGAACTCCTGCAGCGACAGGGTGCGCAGCAGGCGCTCGACCGTGGCGTCGGCCTGCGCCCTGGGCACGCCCTTGAGGCGCAGGCCGAAGGCGACGTTGTCGGCCACCGTCATCCAGGGGAACAGGGCGTATTCCTGGAACACCATGCCGCGCTCGGGGCCGGGCGCGGCCACCGGCCTGCCGTCGGCCACGATGCTGCCGCTGCTGGGCGCGGCAAAGCCGGCGATGGCGTTGAGCAGGGTCGACTTGCCGCAGCCCGAGGGGCCGAGCAGGCAGACGAACTGGCCGCGCGGGATGTCCAGGTGGATGTCCTGCAGCGCCAGCACCGTCCCGCCGAAGACTTTGCTGACGCCCTTCACTTCGATGTGTGCTGTGCTCATATCAGTGCTCCAGGCCGCGGTGCCAGCGCAGCAGGTGGCGGTTCAGGCGGTCCATGCCGGTGTCGATGGCCAGGCCGAGCAGGCCGATGCTGGCCATGCCGGCAATGATCTTGTCGGACCAGAAGTACTCGCGCGCCTCGCTGATGCGGAAGCCCAGGCCGTTGTTCACCGCCACCATCTCCGCCACGATCACCACGATGAAGGCGGTGCCGATGCCGATGCGCGCGCCGGCCAGGATGGCAGGCATGGCGGCCGGCAGGATCACGCGCCGGAACAGGGTGGCGCCGCCGGCGCCCAGGTTGCGCGCGGCGCGCAGGTAGATGCCGTCCACCTGGCGCACGCCGGCGATGGTGTTGACCAGCACCGGGAAGAAGGCACCCAGCGCGATCAGGAACACGGCCGGCGCATTGCCCAGGCCGAACCACAGCATGGCGAGCGGGATGTAGGCGATGGGCGGCACCGGCCGCAGTACCTGCACCAGCACATTGAGCAGGCGGTAGGCGCGGGTGCTGGCGCCCATGGCCAGGCCGAGCGGCAGCGCCAGCGCGGCGCCGATGGCAAAACCGGCCAGCACGCGCGCCAGGCTGGCCGCGGCGTCGCGCGGCAGCTCGCCGGAGCAGGCCCAGGCCAGCCAGTTGCCGCCGCCGAAAGGCTGCTGCGGCAGCAGGTATTCGAGCCATTTGCGCGCCACCGCAGCCGGCGCCGGCAGCGCCTGCGGGCTGGCCCAGCCCTGCTGCACCACGACGTGCCAGAGCAGCAGCAACAGCGCCGGCAGCAGCAGGCCGATGGCGGTGTCGCGCCAGGCCGGCCTCATTTGACCCCCAGCGCCTGTTTGGCCTGCTCCAGCAGTTCGGTGCGCACCCAGTCGCGCGCCAGCGGCGGCCGCGCCAGCTTGCCGACGCCGGTCTTCACCATGGTGTCGGTGGTGGCCTGGATGTGCTGCGGCGTCACATCGTAGGAGAACGGCGCGTTGCCGATCGCGTCCTGGTAGTCGGCGCTGCTGATCTGGCCCTTGAACACGGTTTCGCGCACATACTTCTCAGCCACGGCCGGCTGCTCGATGAAGGTGCGCGTGGCCAGCACGAAGCAGCGCATGAATTTTTCCGCCAGCGGGCGCCGCGCCTGGTAGAAGCTGTCCGTCATCACCAGGGTGCGCACCGGCTCGCCGATCGGGGTGGCATAGGGCTTGAGGATCTCGCGGCCGTAGCCCTTGTTGATGGCTTGCGAGGATTGCGGCTCGGACTGCATCATGGCGTCGATATGCTTGCCGAGCAGGGCCTGGTTCAGGTCCGCATAGGCCAGCAGCACGGTCTGCACGTCCTTGCCCGGCTGCTCGGAGACGCTCAGGCCGGCCCGCTGCAGTTCGGCCAGCAGCAGCACTTCCTGGATGGCGCCGCGCGTCACGCCCACGCGCCGCCCCTTCAAGTCGTGGATCGACTTCCAGGCCAGGTCGCTGCGCCCGACTAGGCGCGCGCCGCCTTTGGCGAAGCCGGCCACCACGTAGATCGGGGCGCCGCCGGCGCGGCCGGCGATGGCCGCTTCCGAGGCCGTGGCGCCGACATCAAGCTCGCCCGCCAGCAGCGCCGCCATCACGTCCAGCCCCTTGGCGAACACGCGCTCTTCCACTTTGATGCCGCAGCGCGGGGCGATTTCCTTGATATAGGCGACCGCGCCGAAGTGCGCGAGCTTCAGGTTCCCCAGCCGCACCACCTCCTGCGCCTGGGCGCTGCCCGCCGCCAGCAGCAGCGCGCCAATCCATATGCGTTTCATCCAGCCTCCCCTTGCATGCGAAAACTTTCCCGCCGGAATTGCGAGAGCGTGCCTTGGAACAATAGCAGTACGACTTGCGCGATCTTTGACGCAAGACAAAGATTGGTCTTGCCGCGGCGTCTTAGCGGGTGGCGCGTTCGCGCAGGCGCGCCAGGCGCTCGCCGCTCAGGGGATGGAGGATGAGGTAGGGATGCTGCAGGCCGCCCAGCGCATGCAGGGCTTGCGGCGCTTCCTGCAGGCTGCGCAGGGCCAGGCCATTGTGTTCCAGCAGGTCGGCGGCGTAGGCGTCGGCTTCGATCTCGGCCTGCTGCGCCCACGGCAGCTGCGGCGCCAGCGACGCCGTGCTCGACACGGCCCACGCCATGTCGCCGCCCAGCATGCCGGCCGCCGTCGGCAGCATGGCTTCCTGCACCAGCCGTTTCAGCATATGGCGGCGCTGCAGGTGGCCCAGCTCATGCGCGAGCACGGCCAGCACGGCCGCTTCGTCGGGCAGGGCCTGCACCAGCGCGTCATCCAGGATGATATCGCCCGACGGCAGGGCGAAGGCCACCGCGCCGGCATGGCCGGAGCGGAACTGCAGGCGGTGCGGCGGCGCCCCTTCGTGCGGCGCCTGCAGGCCGGCGAAGGCGCTGGCCAGGCGTTCCTGCTGCGCCGCCGGCAGCTTGCTGGGCGCCAGGGTGTGGATGTCGAGTTCGCGCAACACGCCCTGCCCCAGGCGCAGTTCCTGCGCCGGGGTCATGGCGTCGGCCAGCTGCTCGGCCAGCAGCGGCCGCAGCAGCTGCCAGCCGGCCACGCCGGCCGCCGCCAGCAGCACGGCCAGCGCCGCGCGCCGCCAGGGGCGGCGCGCGCGGCGCCGTCCACGGGCGGGGACGTCGAGCAGGTCGGAGACGGCCAGCGTTTGCACAAAAACACCTCGAAAATTAACTTAACAACAAGATGCACGGTGAGCGCGTATCTTGTCAATGAGAAACTTTGTAAAAAGCATAAAAATGTGCACGGGAGTGACAATGTGTGAGAGAGCGCGTGCAGCGGCAGCGCCCTGCCGCCAGCCCCGGCTACTAAGGTAAAATGGCGGGATTTTCCGCTTCTATCCAATTAGTAGGCTATCCATGCTAGACAACCTGACCCAGCGCCTTGCCAAAGTCGTCAAGACCATGCGCGGCGAGGCCCGCCTGACCGAATCCAACACCGCCGAGATGCTGCGCGAAGTGCGCATGGCGCTGCTGGAGGCCGACGTCGCCCTGCCGGCCGTGCGCGAATTCATCGCCAAGGTCAAGGAAAAGGCGCTTGGCGAAGAAGTGATTTCCTCGCTGACCCCGGGCCAGGCCCTGGTCGGCGTGGTGCAGCGCGAGCTGGGTGCCCTGATGGGCGCCGACCTCGGTCCGGAAGCGTCGCAGCTGTCGTTCGCCCAGCAGCCGCCGGCCATCATCCTGATGGCAGGCTTGCAGGGCGTGGGTAAGACCACCACCGTCGGCAAGCTGGCCAAGTACCTGAAAGAACAGAAGAAAAAGAAAGTGCTGACGGTGTCGGCCGACGTCTACCGTCCGGCCGCGATCGCCCAGTTGCAATCGGTCACCGCCCAGGTGGGCGCCGACTTCTTCCCGTCCACGGCGCAGGACAAGCCGGTCGACATCGCCCTGGCCGCGCTGGACTGGGCCAAGAAGCACCACCATGAAGTGCTGATCATCGACACCGCCGGCCGCCTCGGCATCGACGAGGAAATGATGAAAGAGATCGCCGCCGTGCACGGCGCGGTCAAGCCGATCGAAACCCTGTTCGTGGTCGACGCCATGCTGGGCCAGGACGCCATCAACACCGCCAAGGCCTTCAACGACGCGCTGCCGCTGACCGGCGTGGTGCTGACCAAGCTCGATGGCGACTCGCGCGGCGGCGCCGCGCTGTCGGTGCGCCACATTACCGGCAAGCCGATCAAGTTCGCCGGCGTCTCGGAAAAGCTGGACGGCCTGGAAGCCTTCGACGCCCAGCGCATGGCCAACCGCATCCTGGGCATGGGCGACATCCTGGCCCTGGTGGAGGAAGCGCGCAAGGGCGTCGATGAAAAGGCGGCGGCCGAACTGGCGGCCAAGGTCAAGTCGGGCGGCAAGTTCGACATGAACGACTTCAAGGCCCAGCTGGCGCAGATGAAGAAGATGGGCGGCATGGCCGGCCTGATGGACAGGCTGCCGGCCCAGTTCCAGCAGGCCGCCGCCGGCGCCAATATGGACCAGGCGGAAAAGCAGGTGCGGCGCATGGTCGGCATCATCGACTCGATGACGCCGCAGGAGCGCGCCAAGCCGGAACTGATCAAGGCGGCCCGCAAGCGCCGCATCGCGGCCGGCGCCGGGGTCCAGGTGCAGGAAGTGAACCGCATGCTGAACCAGTTCGAGCAGATGCAGACCATGATGAAAAAACTGTCCGGCGGCGGCCTGATGAAGATGATGCGCTCTATGAAAGGCATGATGCCCGGCATGCGTTAATTGCCTGCCGTGCCACGCAAAAGCCTCCCTCGGGAGGCTTTTTTGTTGACTAAGCCATGTTTCCCCCAAAAAACCCCACAAAACACTTGCATAAGCTGCAAATCCCCACCAATATTAGCCGTGCGATTGTATTCCGCAATTTTCTATGTGTATGTTAAGGAGGCTCGAATATGGCAACAGCCAAGAAAGCAGCACCAGCAGCAGCAAAGAAAGCCGCCGCCAAGCCAGCAGCAAAAAAAGCTGCTCCAGCCAAGGCAGCAGCCAAACCCGCAGCAAAGAAAGCAGCACCCGCCGCACGCAAGCCTAACGCAGCCTTCATGAAGGCCATGACCCCATCGAGCGCCCTGTCCGCCGTGGTCGGTTCCGCCCCGCTGCCACGCACCGAAGTGACCAAGAAAGTCTGGGACTACATCAAGAAACTGAACCTGCAGGACGCTGCCAACCGCCGCATGATCAACGCGGACGACAAGCTGAAGGCTGTCTTCGGCGGCAAAGCCCAGGTCTCCATGTTTGAAATGACCAAGCTGATTTCCGACCACCTGAAATAAGCTGCTACCGGCTGTTGCAGCCATTCGAGAAGCCCCGACGCATCAGCGCGGGGCTTTTTTCTTGCCCGGGCCCGTCATGAATCCTGCTCATCGCCTTGCCATTCCGCTTGCAAGCCTGACAGCCCTGGGCTTGCTGGCCTCCGACCTGTACCTGCCGGCGATCCCCGCCATGCGCGCCGAGCTGGGCGCCAGCATCACGTCGGCGCAGGCCACCATGGCCGTGTTCATGGCGGCGCTGGCGCTGTCGCAGCTGGCCTGGGGCTGGGCCGCCGACCGCTTTGGCGACCGCCGCACCATCGTCGCCGGCACCGTGCTGCTGGGCGGCGGCAGCCTGCTGTGCGCGCTGGCGCCGGGCATCGAGAGCATGCTGGCCGGGCGCCTGGTGCAGGGCCTGGGCGCGGGGGCCGCCACGGTGGCGGTACCGGCCCTGATCCGGCGCCGCTTCGACGCCGCCGATGGCGTCAAGGCGCTGGCCGTGGTGGCCATGGTGGAGTCCACCATCCCCGCCCTCGGCCCGGTGGCCGGCACCGCCATCGTGCTGCACGCCAGCTGGCGCAGTACGTTCTGGCTGATCGCCGTGCTGGCCCTGCTGCTGCTGCCGCTGGTGGCGCGCATCGTCGGCGCCGCACCGGCGCCGCGCCCGGCCGCCGCCGGCAGTGCCGGCGGCTACCTGCCGCTGCTGCGCAACCGCCTTTACCTGCGCTATGCCCTGAGCTACGCCGCCATGTTCGGCGCCCTGCTGATGTACGTCGCCAGCGCGCCGGAACTGGTGACGCATGCGCTGGGCCTGGGCATCGAGGCGTTTGCCGCGCTGCAGATCTTCGGCGTGCTGGCCTTCATGGCGGGCGCCGCGGTGGCGGTGCGCATGGTGAAGCAACTGGGGGAACGCTGGCTGATGCGCAGCGGCATGCTGCTGCAATACCTGGCGGGGGCGGGACTGGTGGGGATGGCCCTGGCCGGCCTGGCCGGTGCGGCGGGACTGGTGTGCCTGGCCGTGGTGGCGGCCCTGTTTTGCGGTGGGCTGGGCTTGCGCGGCGCCGCCACCATGGGCGGCGCGCTGCAGGCCGCTGGCGACAGCGCGGGCAAAGGATCGGGCCTGTTGATGTTCCTGTCCTTTGCCGCCGTCGCCGGCGCCACGCAACTGGTGGCGCCTTTCCTGCATGCCGGCTTGCTGCCGGTCGGGGTGCTGCTGTTCGCGCTGGTCACGGCCAGCGCGCTGCTGCTGCCCCGCAGGTGATTACTTCTGCTGCTTGCGGCGGCGGGCACCGGCCAGCGCCAGCAGGCCCAGGCCGAAGATCGCGGTGGTTGCAGGCTCAGGGATGAACTGCGCCTTGCCGCCGGTGGCTTCGCGGATGTAGTCCAGGTAGCCGTTCAGCACCATGCCGCCGAAGTAGGAACCGAAGGTGCCGGCGGTGTAGCCGTTGGCGTTGGTGAAGGTGTTGGTGGCGATCAGCATCAGCTCACCGTACATTTCCACGAACGATGGGCCGCCGGAGTCGCCGCCGCCAATGCCGGATTCCACGTCGTTCGGCAGGACCGGGGTGCACATGCCGTAGTAGGTGCAGAAGTCGTCGATGCCGTTGCCGTCGAAGTCGGCGTACCAGATTTCCTTGCCGCTGCTGCGGTTCTTCTCATCGTCGCCGGTGAAGAAGTCGATGTAGTTCTGGCCGCTGCGCTTGACGCGCCAGGCCGGGCTGACGGTGAAGCCGTTCACGCCGTCGCCGGAGGTGCCGTAGCCGGCCATGATGATGCGCGAACCGGCCATCAGTTCGGTGGTGGCGATCTTGTAGATCTTGGCTTCGGCTGGCGCGTCCTGGCCCAGGGTCACCACCGCCACGTCGTCGTTGGTGCAGAAGCCGCTCACGCCGGCCGGGCACTTGCCGAAGCCGGCGTAGTCAGCGTGCATCGACACGGCGGTCGCCTGGATGGCGGCGCGGCCAGGGCCGCTGCTGGTGGCGTTGAAGATCGCGTGCACGGAGTTGCCCGGTGCGTTCGGATCGATCACCGCGCCGTTGCCATTGGTGTCGACGCAGTGGCCGGCGGTGACCACCGAGCGCTTGCTGACCAGGGTGCCGGTGCAGATGTAGACCTGGTTGTTCTTGACGATTTGCAGGCTGACCACGCCCGAGAAGCGCGAGGAGGCTACGTTAGGGTCGACGCGGTTACCCGGCGAATCCGGCAGGGCGCCGGCGGTGATGGCCGGCGTCTGTGGGCCCAGGAAACCGGCAGTCGGGTTTGCCGATGCAGAACCGATCGCGCCAATTGCCAGGGCAATGCCGAACAGCTTTTTGAATGCAGTGTGCGCCAAAATGAAATTCTCCCTATTCATGATATGAAAGTTGTATTTAACTGCTACAACATTTCCTAGCGAGAATCATGCCAGAAAGAAAATTTCTTTAGCTATCAGTCACTTAGTGTTTTTACAAATGTCTAAATTTGAACAAATGTAAAGATTTCCGACAAACCGATACAAGTTGAGACGCTTTTACAGCTTCCACTTGTTCCAGGCGGCCAGCACCGCGTTCGGGTACTCGGGGCGGCCGCGGCTGCCGTTGTAGCGGCCCAGCGCGAGGTAGAGGTTGCCCTGCTCCATGTCGAGGTACATGCGCAGGATGGAGCAGCCATAGCGCAGGTTGGTCTGCATATTGAACAGTTTGGAGCGGTCGCGGTCGCCGATCACATTGGTCCAGAACGGCATCACCTGCATATAGCCGCGCGCGCCGACGATGGAGACGGCGTATTTGCGGTAGGCCGATTCGACCTGGATCAGGCCCAGCACCAGGCTGGGGTCGAGGCCGGCGCGGCGCGCCTCGTACCAGGCGGTTTCCAGGAATTCGCGGCGCGTCAGCTCATCCGGCAGGCGGCGCTTCAGGCGCTCCGACATGGCGCGGTGCCAGGTCTCGTACTCGGCGCGGTCGGCCGGGCTGGCGAACACCGGTTTCGGCGGGCGCGCGTCGAGGATGGCGTGCGACAGCGCCACCCGCACGCCGTCGGCCAGCGCCTCCTCCTTCTGGTTGCCGGCAAAGCCGAACGGGGCGCACAGCACCCCGCTGGCAAAGGCGGCGGCATGCCACCAGCGCAGCGGACGCGCCCACCAGCGGCGGCGTTCGCGTCCCGTCTTCAACAGCGGCCCAGCCATGGCGCTCACTGCGCCAGCTTGCCCTTGATGAAGGCCAGGGCATCGGCCACAGGCACGGCGGTGGCTTCGGTATCGCGGCGGCCCTGGTATTCCAGGTTGCCTTCCTTCAGGCCGCGCTCGCCGATCACCACGCGGTGCGGCACGCCGATCAGTTCCCAGTCGGCGAACATGGCGCCCGGGCGCTGGCCGCGGTCGTCCAGGATGACGTCGATGCCGGCTTCCACCGCCGCGTTGTACAGCTTCTCGGTTTCGACTTTCACCAGCTCCGAGCGGTCCATGCCCATCGGGCACAGCACCAGCTGGAACGGCGCCAGCGCGGTCGGCCAGATGATGCCCTTGTCGTCGAAGTTCTGCTCGATGGCGGCGCCCAGGATGCGGGTGATGCCGATGCCGTAGCAGCCCATCTGCAGCGGGGCCGGCTTCTGGTTCTCGTCCAGGAAGGTGGCCTGCATCGACTCGGAGTAGGCGGTGCCCAGCTGGAACACGTGGCCCACTTCGATGCCGCGCTCGATCGCCAGCACGCCCTTGCCGTCCGGCGAAGGATCGCCTTCCACCACGTTGCGCAGGTCGGCCACGATGGCCGGTTCGGCCATGTCGCGGCCCCAGTTGGCGCCGGTGTAGTGGAAGTCCACCTCATTGGCGCCGGTGACGAAGTCGGACATCAGCGCCACGGTGCGGTCGGCCACCACGGTGACCGGCGCCTTGGTGCCGATCGGGCCCAGGTAGCCAGGCTTGCAGCCGTACACTTCCAGGATTTCGGCTTCGGTCGAGAAGCGGTTCCTGGCCAGGCCCGGCACCTTGCCGGCCTTGATTTCGTTCAGCTCGTGGTCGCCGCGCAGCAGCAGCATGAAGTATTTCTTCGCGCCGTCGTCTTCTTCCACGGTCAGGGCGATGGTCTTCACGGTCTGCTTCAGGTCGATGCCCAGCAACTTGGCCACGTCTTCGCACTTGGCCGCCTTCGGGGTGGCGGTCTTGGCCAGCGCGGCGCCGGCGGCGGCGCGGCTGCCGCTGGCGACGGCTTCCGCCGCTTCCATATTGGCCGCGTAGTCGGAGGTTGGGCAGTACACCAGCGCGTCTTCGCCGGTGGAGGCGATCACGTGGAATTCATGCGAGCCGGTGCCGCCGATGGCGCCGTTGTCGGCCGCCACGGCGCGGAACTTCAGGCCGAAGCGGGTGAAGATCCTGGTGTAGGCGTCGAACATGATCTGGTACGACTTCTGCATGCCTTCCACATCGCGGTCGAAGGAGTAGGCATCCTTCATGGTGAACTCGCGGCCGCGCATCAGGCCGAAACGCGGGCGGCGTTCATCGCGGAATTTGGTCTGGATGTGGTAAAAATTCAACGGAATCTGGCGGTAGGATTTAATCTCGCTACGCACCACATCGGTGATCACTTCTTCCGAGGTTGGCTGGATCGCGAAGTCGCGGCCATGGCGGTCTTTTACGCGCAACAGTTCCGGACCCATTTTGTCCCAGCGGCCGGTTTCCTGCCATAGCTCGGCAGGCTGTACCAAAGGCATCAGCAGCTCTACGGCGCCGGCTTTATTCATTTCCTCGCGCACGATCGCCTCGACCTTGCGGATTACTTTCAGGCCCATCGGCATATAGGTATAAATGCCGGAACCGAGGCGTTTGATCATGCCTGCGCGCATCATCAACTGGTGGCTGACGATCTCCGCGTCAGATGGAGCTTCCTTGAGGGTTGAAATAAAAAAACGGGATGCACGCATATTCGGTGAATTCTTTTTAAAAAGAGAGAGTTATAATCGACCTAATTTTAAAGGATTAGCTGGCCCGATGCGTCCAAACTTTATACAAAGAGCGCTATTGCAGTAGGATTTGTAGTCAAAAATATAAGAGGACGCCTCGGCCACAGAAAGTTTGAGGTGCAATATGCTCGATCGTGAAGGGTTTCGCCCCAACGTCGGCATCATCCTGCTCAACTCGCACAACGAGGTGTGGTGGGGCAAACGGGTGCGCGAGCACTCGTGGCAGTTCCCGCAGGGCGGGATCAAGTATGGTGAGACGCCAGAGCAAGCAATGTACCGCGAGCTCGAAGAGGAAATCGGACTGCGTCCGGAGCACGTCAAGATCATCGGCCGCACGCGCGACTGGTTGCGTTACGAGGTGCCTGATCACTTCATCAAGCGGGAAATCCGCGGCCACTACCGTGGGCAGAAGCAGATCTGGTTCCTGTTGCGCATGTGCGCGCGCGACAACGACGTGAACCTGCGCCTGACCGACCATCCCGAGTTCGACGCCTGGCGTTGGCACGATTACTGGGTTCCGCTGGACGTGGTGATCGAATTCAAGCGCGAAGTCTACCAGCGCGCCTTGCAGGAGCTGTCGCGCTTCCTGTCCTGGCCGCCGCATGGCGAGCGCCGCCACTCCTCGCGCTACCTGCGCCAGCCGCACGGCCAGCGCGGCCAGCGCAGCACGGACAAGCCGCAGCAGCCTGCGGTCACGCCGCCGGCGCCGGAAACTGAGTTGCTGACGAAAGAATGAAGAACCGCCCCTCGGGGCGGTTTTTTTATGGCGGCGGCGAACGCAGGGCCCAACGCTGCGACACGTAATCGAGCACCAGCACCTGCCCCAGCAAGTGGTGCAGCCCCACGACACCCGCCAGCGGCGCGCCGGGCTGGAAACCCAGGCCTTCGCAATAGGCGACGCGAAAGGCCGGCAGCGCCGGGCCGGCGCCGATCTGCAGGGTGCGCGCCACCGTCCCCATCACGCAGGGCAGCTGCTTACCCCAGGAGTTGGCGCTGAAGCGCACCGCGTCCGGCAGCGTGCTGCCGTCGCGCGGGGCGCCGCCAGTCAGCCCGTCCCAGGCCTGCGCATCGTGGGCGTTGATGCCGAAAGCGGCCGAGCCGGTGTCGAGCAGTGCCTGCTGCGGCAGGCCGCCGGCCACGCGCACCGTCACCAGCGGGTGGCCGCCCGGGCCGCCCCAGCGCACATACTGCATCGGCTGCGCATCGGCCGCAGCCTGCAGGCCGGGGCCCTGCTGCCATTGGTAGCGCGCAGCGGCCAGGTCCAGGGTCAGGGTGCCCTGCTCGAAGAATTCATTGCCGATGGTGGCGATCAGGTCCTGCTGGCAGCGGCCCGGCTCTAGCAGGGCCAGATTGGCGGCGTCGGCCTCTACGCTGCGGCGCTGGCCGGCCAGTTCCACGGTCACCGTCCTGCGCGCGGCCGCGCCCTGGCCCTTGCGATGCCAGATCACGGCGCTGGGCGCGCCGGTATCGAGCTGGGCGTAGCAGTCGACGCCGTCCACCGTGACCGGCAGGACGATGGCGGCAGGAACCTTGGGGGCGCCCTCGTACAGGGCGTGGTCGACAAAATGGAACGGCAACATTAGCAAAAGACTATCATCAAAGGGCCGCAGGGTACACCTTTGCGCGGCACGGTACAATGGCGGCATGTTTACCCCGTCTTCCCACGACGTGCGCCGCTTCTTCTGCGACGTCTACCGCAAAGCCAATGCCAACGAAATCATGGACCCGATCGAGCTGATCGCCCGCGACTGGATCATGGCGCACCCCGAATACCACGACCAGCTGAAAGATGTGGAAGCGGCCATCGCGCGCGACTACTCGGTGGAAGGCAGCGAAGCCAATCCCTTCCTGCACCTGTCGATGCATTTGTCGATCACCGAGCAGCTGTCGATCGACCAGCCGCGCGGCATCCGCGAAGCCTTCATCGGCCTGGCGCGCAAGCTGGGCACCGAGCATGCGGCGCACCATGAAATCATGGAGTGCCTGGGCGAGATGATCTGGAATTCGCAGCGGCGCGGCGTGCCGCCGGACGGCGCCGCCTACGTGGAAGCGGTCAAGCGCCGGATTTAAGCCTGCGGTTCGGCCTTTTCCGCCGCCTCGTCGATGCGCACGATGGGCAGGAACCAGATCAGCACAAACACCAGCGGGCTGGCGATGGCGGCAAAGACGATGGCGCGCGGCAGGTGGCCGGAGTCGATCACCAGCGCCGGCGCCACGTTGATCAGCCACGGCAGCGTCGCCGCCAGCAGGGCCTGGGCTTTACGGCCCAGGCGGCCGATCAGGCATAGCAGCAGCACGGCAACGCCGGCCAGCAGCGCAGTCAGCAAGTACACCATTTCCCGCACCTCCGCGATTGCTCGATACAGCCATCATAGACCAATAGTTCCGCGTGGAAACTATCCAATAATCGCGCCGGTGCAAAAAAATCAGGCAAGCGTGAAACCGGCCCGTGAGAACGGCAGCTCGCTCACGCGCTTGCCGGTTGCAGCAAACAAGGCATTGGCCACTGCCGGCGCCAGCGGCCCGACCGCCTCCTCGCCGATGCCGCCCGGCGCCTCGCCGCTGTCCACCACGGTGATATCCATGGGCGGGGTTTCCGCCAGCGACAGCAGGCGGTAGTCGGTGAAATTGGACTGCTCCACCGCCCCTTCCCTGACCGTGATCTCGCCGTAGAAGGCCGCCGTCAGCGCGAAGATATTGCCGCCCTCCACCTGGCCGCGCACATTGCGCGGGTTGACCGCAATGCCGCAATCGACCACCGTGGTGATGCGGTGCAGCTTGACGCGCGAGGCCGGGTCCACTGACAGCTCGACCACCTGGCCAATATAGCTGCCATTGGCCCAGGTGAAGGCCATGCCGAGGTGGCGCCCCGGCGCGCGGTCGCCGCGCCAGCCCGAACGCGCTTCCAGCAGGTCCAGCACGGCCCGTTCGCGGCTGCCCGGCTTCATCATGGCGCGCCGGTAGCCGAAAGCGTCGTGCTCCGACATGCGCGCCAGTTCATCGACAAACGATTCGGAGGCAAACACATTCTGCGAACCGGCCACCGAACGCCAGTAGCCGAGCGGTACGCCCGCCTCCACGGTGGTGACGCGGCGCAGCAGGGCGGGGATGGTGTAGTACTGGCTCATCGGCACGCCCAGCGGACTGCGGTCGAACGGCTTGGCCGCCGCCTTGTCGGCGCCGAAGCGCGAGTAATTGAAGATCGAATCGCAGGCCCAGTCCACGCGCATGGCCTGGATGGCGTATTTGCCGTCGACGTGGGCGCGCATGCGCAGCGCCACGGCGGGACGGTGGTAGCCGTGGCGCATGTCCTCCTCGCGGCTCCAGGTCAGCTTGACCGGCACGCCTGCCTCGCGCGCGATCAGCGCCGCCTGCACCGCGAAGTCGGGTTCGATGCGGCGGCCGAAACCGCCGCCGCTCAGGGTGGTGTAGATGGTGACCGCTTCCGGTGGCAGGCCGAGCGCCTTGCACACATTCTCCTGCGCGGTCTGCTGGGTCTGGGTCGGCAGCCACAGTTCGGCCTTGCCATCCCTGACGTGGGCGGTGCCGTTCATCGGCTCCATGGTGGCATGCGCCAGCAGCGGCACGGCGTAGGTGCGTTCGATCACCTTGCTGCCCCTGGCGCTGGCCGCACTGTAGTCGGCCAGGATGTCTTCCGCCTTTTTCGTGCGCGGCACCACCAGTTCGCCGTCTTTCTGCAGCGCCGCATGCAGGCTGGCCATATAGGCCGCGCTGGTGTGCTTGCTGGCCGAGCCCAGGTCCCATTCCGGCTTGAGCGCATTGACCGCCTGCTGCGCGCGCCAGGTGCTGTCGGCCACCACGGCCACCGCATCGGCCAGGCGCACCACGCGCTTCACGCCCGGCTTGGCCAGCGCCGGCTGCGGGTCGAGCGCCGCCAGCTTGCCGCCGAAGTGGGGACATTGCAGGATCGCCGCGTACAGCATGCCAGGCAGCCTGACGTCGATGCCGTAGACGGCGCTGCCATCGACCTTGCCCGGCAAGTCCAGGCGCTGCTGGTCCTTGCCGATGAAGCGCCAGCGCTCCTTGAGCATGAGCGGCGGATCGGCCGGCACCGGCTGCGCCGCCGCGCGCGCGGCCAGCGTGCCGTAGGCCAGGCGGCGCCCGCTGGCGCGGTGCACCACGTAGCCGGCATCGGTATCGCATTCTGCAGCGGGCACGCGCCACTCGGCCGCCGCCGCGCCGACCAGCATGGCGCGCAGCTGGGCGCCGGCCTTGCGCAGCGGCGCGAACTGGTGCGACACGCCCCCGCTGCCATAGGTCGAGAACTCGCCCCAGCCGGGATTGATGAAACGCTTCTCCAGCGGCGCCATCTCGACGCGCACGGTCTTCCAATCCAGGTCCAGCTCATTGGCCAGCATCTGCGCGATGGCAGTGCCGGTGCCCTGCCCGATCTCGCTGGTGTTCGACAAGACCGTGGCGACGCCGTCGGGCGCGATGCGCACCCAGCCCGGCACAGGGAGGGGCGCGGCCGGCGCAGCGGCTGCCGCGCCGGCGCCGTCCTGGCCGGCGGCGAAGGCGCGCCCGGCCGGCGCGATGGCCACCAACACGCCGCCGGCGGCCAGGGTCTTGAGGAAATCGCGGCGGGCGCTCATGCTGCATCCTCCACCTTCATGCCCGCCGCGCGGCGGATCGCGCGCCGCACGCGCGGATACGTGCCGCAGCGGCACAGGTTGGTCATGGCCGCCTCGATCTGCGCATCGCTCGGCTTGGGGTGGGACTTGAGCAGCGCCGTCGCCGCCATCAGCATGCCCGACTGGCAGTAGCCGCATTGTGGCACCTGCTCCGCGATCCACGCCTTCTGCAGCGCGTGCGAACGGTCCGGCGCCAGCGCCTCGATGGTGCGCACCTTGCCCTTGCCCACCGCGCTGACCGGCATCACGCAGCTGCGCACCACCTGCCCGTCGATATGCACGGTGCAGGCGCCGCACACGCCGGCGCCGCAGCCGTATTTGGTCCCGGTCAGGCCCAGCGTGTCGCGCAGGACCCACAACAAGGGCGTGTCGCCCTCCACGTCCGCCGTGCGGGCGGCGCCATTGATATGCAGTTTATAAATCATTGTCTCCCCCATAAGGTCGGGCTAGGTTAGCACCCGCGCCGCGCCCAAAGTTAAGGCGACCTTAAGACGAAAAAAAGCCCGCGCTTGGCGGGCTTTTTCTGCAGGCTGCGCCGGCTTAGCGCTTCAGCACCAGGGTGCCTGGCAGCGAGTGCAGGTAGGCAGCGATATCGGCGATGTCCTTGTTGGACAGCGGCTTGACCTGGCCCACCATGATCGCGTTGGAACGGCCGTTCGGCGCGTCGCCACGCTTGTAGGCGATCAGCGCGTGCTCCAGGTAGTCCTTGTGCTGGCCGGCCAGCTTAGGGTAGCTCGGGTCGATCGGGGAGTTGTAATCCTTGCCGTGGCAGGCGGCGCAGCTGTACTTCTCAGCCAGGGCCTTGCCGTTGGCGATATTGCCGCCGGCGCTGGCGCTGAAGGAAACGGCGGAGCAGAACAGGGCGATAATCAGTTTTTTCATGGTTCCAGGCCTCATTTCTGCTGGGAGTAGTAAGCGGCGATGTCGGCGATGTCCTGGTCGGACAGGCTGACGGCGATACCCTTCATGGACGGATGCTTACGCTCGCCCTTCTGGTAGCCCTTCAACGCGTTTTCAATGTACTTGGCAGACTGGCCGCCGATCTTCGGCACCTGGAACACTTCTGGGAAAGTCGCTTTATAACCTGGGATCGCATGGCAACCGATGCACATCTCGATCTTGCCTTTTGCGTTCTTGGCGTCGCCGACGATATCCGCGGCTGCGGCAGCCTGCGCTACGGCGGCCAGCGCGAGGAGTGCGAAGATTTTTTTCATCATAGTGTGGGCTTTAATCAGTTGTAATCGAATACTGCCAAGCGCAAAAAAGATGGCTATCGCGCCCTCAACCTGCGATTTTACCTTACAAGTTGGACAAACGTCCATAATATGGATCTAGCATATACTCAATATGTATACAATTTGACTGGAAGACCAATGCAAGCACCACAGCGTTTCGAAGGTTCCGACAACTACGTCGCCACCAATGACCTGAAACTGGCGGTCAACGCCGCCCTGACCCTGCAGCGCCCGCTGCTGATCAAAGGCGAACCGGGCACCGGCAAGACCATGCTGGCCGAAGAAGTCGCGGCCGCCCTCGACATGCCGCTGATGCAGTGGCATATCAAATCGACAACCAAGGCCCAGCAAGGCCTGTACGAATACGACGCCGTCTCGCGCCTGCGCGACTCGCAGCTGGGCGACGAGCGCGTGCGCGACATCCACAACTACATCGTCAAGGGCGTGCTGTGGCAGGCCTTCACCGCGCCGGAGCCGGTGGTGCTGCTGATCGACGAGATCGACAAGGCCGACATCGAATTTCCGAACGACCTGCTGCGCGAACTGGACCGCATGGAATTCTACGTCTACGAGACGCGCGAAATGGTGCAGGCCAAGCACCGCCCGCTGGTGATCATCACCTCCAACAACGAGAAAGAGCTGCCGGACGCCTTCCTGCGCCGCTGCTTCTTCCACTACATCAAATTCCCGGACAAAGACACGATGGAAGCCATCGTCAAGGTGCACTACCCGCACTTGAAGCAGGAGCTGCTGGCCACCGCCCTGCAGTCCTTCTACGAAGTGCGCGACGTGCCGGGCCTGAAGAAAAAGCCGTCCACCAGCGAATTCCTGGACTGGCTCAAGCTGCTGATGGCCGAAGACATCCCGCCCGAAGCCCTGCGCAGCAAGGACCAGAAAGCCATCGTCCCACCGCTGCACGGCGCCCTGCTGAAAAACGAGCAGGACATCCACCTGTTCGAGCGCCTGGTATTCATGTCGAGGACCAACCGCTGATGGACGCCCCAACCCCGGTCACGCTGGAGCTGAACGGCCTGCGCCTGGAGCCGCTCGGCGCGCAGCACGCCGACGCCCTGCGCGACGCCGCGCGCGACGGCGAGCTGTGGAAGCTGCGCATCACCTCCGTGCCCGAACCGCAGGAGGTGGAAACCTACATCGCCAGCGCCCTCGACATGCGGCCGGGCCGCCTGGCCTTCGCCGTGGTGGAAGCGGTGAGCGGCCGCGTGCTCGGCACCACCAGCTACCACGACATCGTGCCCGCCATCGACCGCGTCGAAATCGGCTACACCTGGTACCGCCGCAGCGTCCAGCGCACGCACGTCAACACCACCTGCAAGCTGTTGTTGCTGGCGCACGCCTTCGACACCCTGGGCTGCGCCGTGGTCGGCTTCCGCACCGACAACTTCAACCACGCCTCGCAGGCCGCCATCGAACGCCTGGGCGCCAGGAAAGACGGCGTGCTGCGCCACCACGCCAAGCGGCGCGACGGCACCGTGCGCGACACCGTCATGTACAGCATCGTGCGCGGCGAATGGCCGGAAGTGAAGGCCCAGCTGCTCTACCTGCTGGCACGGAGGGCATGAGATGCTGATCGACTTTTTCTTCACGCTGAAAGACGCCAAGATCCCGGTCACGATCAAGGAATTCCTCACCCTGCTGGAAGCGATGGAAAAGCAGGTGTTGCAGCCATCGCTGGACGACTTCTACTACATGAGCCGCCTGTGCCTGGTGAAGGACGAAGCCAACTACGACAAGTTCGACCGCGCCTTCGGCCAGTACTTCAAAGGCATCAACGCCGTCTTCGACACGACCAAAGAGATCCCGCTCGACTGGCTGCTGCAGCGCATGAAGCGCGAGCTCACGCCCGAGCAGATCGCCGCGCTGGAAAAGTTCGGCTACGACAAGCTGATGGACCGCCTGAACGAACTGCTGAAAGAGCAGAAGGAACGGCACGAAGGCGGCAACAAATGGATCGGCAGCGGCGGCACCTCCCCGTTCGGCAACGGCGGCACCAACCCGGAAGGCATCCGCATCGGCGGCAAGGGCGGCAACCGCACCGCGGTGAAAGTGTGGGAGCAGCGCACCTACAAAGACTACGACGGCGAACGCGAACTGGGCACGCGCAACATCAAGGTCGCCCTGCGCCGCCTGCGCAAGTTCGCGCGCGAAGGCGCCGCCGAAGAACTGGCGCTGGACCAGACCATCCGCGCCACCGCCAACAACGCCGGCTACCTCGACATCAAGATGCAGCCCGAGCGCAAGAACAACGTTAAGGTGCTGATGCTGATGGACGTCGGCGGCACGATGGACGACCACATCGAACGCGCGGAAGAACTGTTCTCGGCCGCCAAGACCGAGTTCAAGAACATGGAGTTCTACTACTTCCACAACTGCGTCTACGACTACCTGTGGCGCAGCAACCGGCGCCGCAACGCCGAACGCTTCGCCACCTGGGACGTGCTGCGCAAATACCCGCCCGACACCAAGGTGATATTTGTCGGCGACGCCACCATGAGTCCCTATGAAGTGCTGCAGCCCGGCGGCTCGGTCGAATACAACAACGAAGAAGCCGGCGCCGAATGGCTGGGCCGCTTCACCAGCCACTTCCCCAAATTCGTCTGGCTCAACCCCGAGCCCGAAGGGCTATGGCAATACCGGCAATCGATCGCCGTGATCAAGCAGATCATGCAGAACCGCATGTTCCCCATCACCATCGAAGGCCTCGAACGCGCCATGCGCACCCTCAGCAAGTAAGCCCCCCGGCCGGCAAAATGTCCACTTTGGGGTCAGGAAGAAATGTGGACATTTCCTTCAGAAATGTCCACATTTCTTCCT